>JAEZSM010000166.1 GCA_023421875.1 Spirochaetota bacterium
CGGACTGGGCGTTTTCTTCGCCGTCGCCCTCTACCTTACAGCCCAAACCATGGTGGGGTATCCTGCCCTGGCAAAAGACATGGCCAAGGCCAGGCGGATCAATCCCGGCAACCCATTAAGGCGCCAGGAGCTTCTGGCACTGGTAGAACCCTGGGCAACGCGAGAAAACCTCGACCGCTACGACAACAGACTCGTATTCGATGCATACAGGCTGAAAAGCCTCGCCCTGATAGCCGATGGCCGCGAGGCCGAGGCTGGAGAGCTCATCGAACTGCTCAAATTCCGCTTTGCCCACACGAGGGTCCTCGATTCGCTTCCTTTTGCACCATAGGTTTTTTTGCGCCAACAAGCTTCGAGGTAGAAGCTCAGCATCGCCGCCCAGGCTTGCCCGGCATAAAAACCCGTCATAGGATAGACTGGTGCGCTTTACCGCATTTTTTATGCCGATACTTCTTCTTGCCGCCTGCGGCACCGGGCGGTCCGTGAAACTGGGAGAAACAAACACAAAGGAATTTACTATGAACACTACAGCATCTGTCGTCGTCATGGCCCACAGGGGATTCAGGGGGATCGCCCCGGAGAACACGCTCTACGCAGCCCGCAAGGGCTGGGAGAGCGGAGCAGAGTATTGGGAACTGGATGTCGCCGCCTCGTCGGACGGCGAACTCGTTGTTATCCACGATGACACCTTAAAAAGAACCACCGACGCCGAAGAGCGTTTTCCGGAGATGAAGCCTTGGTCGGTCTACGACTTCAGTCTTGCACAGCTAAAATCCCTGGACGCGGGCTCCTGGTACGAAAAAACCGATCCTTTCGGGCAGATTAAGGCCGGCCGCATCCTTGCGGCCGAGCTAAAACAGTTTGAGGGGCTCCGGATCCCCACCCTGCGGGAGGCCCTGCTTTTAACCAAGGAATTGGCCTGGAAGGTCAACGTGGAAATCAAGGATGCGGCCGGCCGGCCCTGCGATGCCTGGATCGTAGAAAAAACCGCAGCCCTCATTGTCGAACTGGGATTAGTAGAACAAGTTCTGGTTTCTTCCTTCAACCACAGTTATTTAGCAAGAATGAAGAAAATCGAACCCCGGATTCCCGTGGCGGCACTCATCGACAAGCCCCTGGCCGAGCCGCTGGCCCTCCTGGAGTCTCTCGGCGCCGTAGCGCTCAACCCCAATTACAAGCATCTGAATAAAAAAACGGTGCAGCGGCTTCAAGAAGCCGGCTTCGGTGTCCTGACATGGACTCCAAACGAGGCGGCGGACATGAAAAAGCTTCTGGAGTGGGGCGTCACAGGACTGATTACAGATTTCCCCGACAAGGCGCTGGAACTCCTGGGCCGTTACGGCGGATAAGTGTACCAGCGCAGCCGCCGAAGCGAATTTAACACATTTTTAATTGTCAGGTCGGCCAGAAGGGTTTACACTATCAAGCGCTCGAAGCGGCACTGAAGGTACCGCTTTCAACCAACCAAGGAGGTATTCGTAATGAAGAAAATTGCACTTGTGGCAATGGTCTTCCTCGCCGTCGCCGGGGTCTGGGCTCAAGCGAACATTGAGTTCTGGCACGCCATGACCGGAAAGAACGGTGAAATGGTGCAGGCCCTGGCGGATAAGTTCAATGCTACTCAGAAGGATTTCAAGGTAGTGCCCGTTTTCAAGGGAACCTACAGCGAAACCATGAACGCCGGTATCGCCGCCTTCCGCGCAGGACAGGCCCCCCACATCATCCAGGTGTACGAAGTCGGCACCGCCACCATGATGGCGGCCAAGGGCGCCGTGAAGCCGGTCTATCAGCTTATGGCCGAGAACAACGAAAAGTTCGATCCCAAGGTCTACATTCCCACCATCACCGGGTACTACTCCACGTCAGATGGAAAGATGCTCTCCCTTCCCTTCAATTCCTCCACTTCAGTCATGTACTACAACAAGGATGCCTTCAAGAAAGCCGGCCTGGACCCCGAAAAGCCCCCCGTCACCTGGCCCGAGTTCTTCGAAATGGCTAAAAAACTCAAGGCCTCCGGCATGGAAGGCGGCTTCTCCACCAACTGGATTTCCTGGATCCAGCTCGAGAACTTCTCCGCCTGGCACAACCTGTCCTTTGGCACTAAAAACAACGGTTTCGACGGTCTGGACACCCAGCTCGTCTTCAACAACGACACCGTGATCAAGCACCTCCAGACCATCTATGACCTGTCCAAGGAAGGCGTCTTCATCTATGGCGGACGCGAAAACAAAGCCAATCCCCTCTTCTCCTCAGGAAGAGTCGGTTTGCACTTCGAGTCCATCGGCGGATACGCCAACTTCAAGAATACCTGTCAGTTCGAGTTCGGCGTAGCTACCCTTCCCTATTATCCCGATGTAAAGGGCGCGCCCCAAAACTCGATAATCGGCGGCGCCAGCCTCTGGGTGTTCAACGGCAAGCCCAAGGGCGACTACAAGGGTGGGGCCGACTTTATGGCCTTTATTTCCTTGCCCGAGAACCAGGCCTTCTGGCACCAGAATACCGGCTATCTGCCCATAACCAATGCAGCGTATGAGCTTACCAAGTCCCAGGGTTTCTACAAGACCAACCCCGGCCCCGAAGTCGCCATTAAGCAGCTTTTACGGGCAGCTCCCACCGGCAACTCCATGGGTATCCGTTTCGGCAACTTCAACATCATTCGTGAAATTGAAGACCAGACCTGGGAAGATATCCTCGCCGGCAAGATCAGCGTCAAAGACGGCATCAACAAGATGGTCACTGACGGCAACAAGACTCTCCGCGACTTCGAGCGTCTGAATAAATAGTGCGCTGAAATCGTTTTCATGTTATACTAAAAAGGCCGCCTAAAAGGCGGCCTTTTTAAGGAAAACCCGGCCCGCTGCCAAGATACGGCTTTTCCACTAAATTTGCCTGCGTTAGGATGCGTCATGGCTAAACAATACGAGTTTCCCTCCAAAGGTCTTCCCTATCTTCTTGTACTGCCCCAAATGGTCATCGTCTTCCTCTTTTTCTTCTGGCCCTCTGCACAGGCTATCTGGCAATCATTCTTTCTTCAGGATCCCTTCGGGGGCAGGGTAATCTTCGTCGGCTTCGAAAACTATACCAGACTCTTCGGCGATCCCGATTATTGGGCTTCATTCAGGGTTTCGGTTCTCTTCGCCCTGGCGATAACAATCTCATCCATGGCCGTCTCTCTCTTCCTGGCCATACAAACCAATAAGAAAATTCGTTTCGACTCCTTCTACAAAACAATGATGATCTGGCCCTACGCGGTCGCCACCATGGTAGCCGGTGTACTCTGGCTGTTCATGTTCAATCCCAATGTGGGCATAATAGCCTGGCTATTGAAATACAGGTTGGGCATAGATTGGAATCACTTGTTAAAGGCGGATCAGGCATTCTGGCTACTTACCATCGCCGCCAGTTGGAAGCAGATCTCCTATAACTTCGTCTTTTTCCTGGCTGGCTTGCAGAGTGTACCCCTGCCATTGGTAGAGGCCGCCGCCATTGACGGCGCCGGCCCGGTCAAGCGCTTCTGGACAATCATCTTCCCCATGCTCTCGCCCACAACCTTCTATCTTCTAGTCATGAACCTGGTCTACGGCTTTTTCGAAACTTTCCCAATTGTCCACCAGGTAACCGCCGGCGGGCCAGGCAAGGCCACGCAGATTCTCGTCTACAAGGTATGGAGAGATGGCGTGATCAATCTGGACTTAGGCGGCTCATCGGCACAATCTGTCATACTCATGATCATGGTAATAGCGCTCACCGTCGTGCAGTTCCGCTTTATAGAGCGGAAGGTCACCTACTAAAGGAAGGCTCCAATGATTGAACAAAGAAAATCGGCACGAGCCTTTCCGCACATCATACTCTGGTTAGCTATTTTAATAATTATTTTCCCCATTTACTTCGTTTTCGTAGCGTCCACCAGGACAAGCGCAGAAATCCTCTCCGCTCCCATGCCCATCTATCCCGGATCCCACCTGATCGAAAACTACGGCCGGGCCCTTTCAGAAGGCGCCAAGAACTTGGGAGCCTCGGCCATGACCATGATGAAAAACTCCTTTATCATGGCCATGGGCATAGCGGTAGGCAAAATTGTTGTCTCTCTATTAGCCGCCTTCGCTATTGTCTTTTTCAATTTTCCAGGAAGGAAATTCTGTTTCTGGGCAATCTTCATCACCCTCATGCTGCCGGTTGAGGTGCGCATAATGCCCACCTACAAGGTCATCTCCGACTTAGGGCTGCTCAATTCCTACGCCGGTCTCATACTGCCTATGATCGTATCGGCCACGGCGGTTTTCCTCTTCAGACAGTTCTTCATGTCCGTGCCCAGGGAGATTGCCGAGGCTTCGCAGATCGACGGCGCTTCCTCGATGCAGTTTTTCCGTTCCATCCTTGTGCCGATGACGAGAACTCCCATCGCGGCCATGTTCGTCATCCAGTTCATCTATGGTTGGAACCAGTATCTCTGGCCCCTGTTGATCACCACCAAGCAGGAATACTACACGCTCCTCATCGGCATAAACCGGATGCTCTCGGGCGCCGACGTGGTCATCGAATGGCAGATCGTCATGGCAACTGTTCTTCTGGCGCTCATTCCCCCGGTGATCGTGGTGGTTGTGATGCAAAAGCAGTTTATCGCCGGCATGACGGACACGGAAAAATGAGAAAGCTTTAGACAGGAAATACATAATTTCCAATGATTTACAGGAAACAGGAACAGGATTCTAAAAATAATAGTATAAAGATGAGCAACTTTCAAAAGTCTGTTAACTTTTGAAAGTTGCTTTGTAGTTTCGTAAAGGCAGCTTTTGCAAAGCTCGTCTGACTTTTGCAAAAGCCTCTATTTTCTTTTTATTTCTTAAGTAAAAAAACTCTTTTTAAGCAAATCCTGAAAATCATCGTTATCCTGTCCGCCTTTCCGCCATTACCTGATCTTCGCAGCCCAGACCGGAACATCGATGCCAAAGTAGTCCCTGGCGTTGAACCAGCTTATGTTGCGCACCAGGCTGGCTGCGTAGGCGTCGTCGGCGGGGAGTTCCCCGTCCTCCACCCAGCGTCCCACGATTTTACAGAGAATACGCCTAAAATACTCGTGCCGAGGATAGGAGAGGAAAGACCGCGAATCGGTGAGCATGCCCACCCAGGGGCCTATGGCGGAAACGGAAGCAGTCTGTACCAGATGGCGGATCATGCCATCCAGATGGTCGTTGAACCACCAGGCCGCTCCGTACTGAAGCTTGCCGGCGATACCTTTTTCTCCCGAATAGCTGCCGGCAAAGCACTGAGCCAAGGAGGCAAGGCTGGCGTTCTTGGTGTCGTCCAGGCTATAGAGGATTGTCTTCGGCAGCAGGCCTTCGGCGTCCAGCGTATCCAGGAAGGAGGCAAGGGGAGCGATTATTACCGCGTCGGAGATAGTATCCCCTCCCCCGTCCGGACCGTAACGCTTGAACAACCTGCTGTTCGTGTTGCGCAGGGCGCCGATATGGAGCTGCATAACCCAGCCAGCCTTGGCGTTGAGTCTGGCGACATGGAGCAAAACTGCGGTAGCCAGTTTTTCCCTGGCCACTTCCTCAGCGCTCCTGCCGGAAAGCAGAAGGGCGACGATAGCATCCAGCTCCTCCTCCGTGGCCGAGGCGAAGGGTGGCACCAGGAGGGCGTGGTCCGAGAGCCTACATCCCCGTTCGTGGAAAAAAGCATGGCGTCTGGATAAGGCCTCTGCCAGATCGGTAAAGCTGCGGATTTCCAAGCCCGCCGCGGCGGCCAGCTGGGCAATATAACTCCGCCACGCCCCCGCATCCGACGCGTTCATCGCCTTGTCGGGCCTGAAGGCCGGCAGAATCCTGGCGCACTGGGCCCCCGAGGCCGCCGCGGCGCTGCCGAACTCCGGGTCAGCCGCTATCGCATCGTGCCAGCGCAAATCGTCGGCGGGATCATCGGTGGTACAGACCACCGCTACCTTATAGAACTTGAGCATGGAGCGGGGAGAGTCGCCCCGTTCGCGGATAATGGCGTTAGCTCGCTCCCGTATGGCTAAAGCGTTGCGCGATGTCAATACTTCGTCAATGCCATAGCTGCGCTGCAACTCCAGATGCGACCAGTGGAGCACCGGATTGCCAGGGGATTTTTCCAAGGCCGCCGCGTAGGCGACAAACTTGTCTGCCCAGTCGGCCTTGCCCGAACAGAGGGATTCGTCGGCGCCGTTGGAACGCATTACCCTCCACTTGTAGTGATCCCCGCCCAGCCATATCTGGGCAATATCGGTAAAGGGCTTGTCCTCGGCTATTTCCCTGGGCGAAAGATGGCAGTGATAGTCGAAAATGGGCAGCCCGTCGGCCTTGTCGTGAAACAGGCTCCTGGCCGTGGGCGTATCCAGAAGAAAATCCTTGTCCATGAATGCTTTCATCGCTATTCCTTTCCCGCGGACTGCCGCGGCATCATTCCAACGGTGGCAGGGCGGGCCGCCAGCACGAGAATGCCTAAATATTGTCCGTAAGGTATCCGCCGTCCACCGGCAGCGACACCCCCGTTACAAAGCTGGATGCCTGGTCGCTGGCTAAAAAGAAGGCAGCGCCCCAGAGCTCCTCAAACTTGCCGAAGCGGCCCAAGGGAGTTCGAGCGATGATGGACTTGCCCCGGGCGGTGAGCCCGCCGGACTCGTCCAGTAACAAAGCTCGATTCTGATGCCCCACAAAAAATCCCGGCGCTATGGCATTGACCTTGATCCCCTGGGGAGCCAGCTCTTTGGCCAGCGCTTCGTTGAGGTTCAAGACCCCAGCCTTCGCGGCATCGTAAGCCCAGGTGCCTGAGAGAGCCTTGTAGCTGGTCATGGAAGTCATGTTGATCACGCAGCCCTTGATGCCCCGGGCGATCCAGTACACGGCGAAAGCCCTGGTGGGGGTTACGAGTCCCGAAAGAAGATTGAGCTCGAGGATTTCCTTGAAGAGCTTCTCGTCCACATCCACAAAGGGCGTCTTGCCCCTGTTGCCCCCTACCCCGTTGATCAGCACATCGGGCGGGCTGCCCGCCAGCTTTTCAGATTCGGCTATGGCTGCCTCGCAGGCTTCCCTCGTCCCTGTGTCGACGGTCACCGCAAAGACCTTGGCGCCGGGCACTTCCTCCACGACTTTCCTGGCCGCTTCCTCCATGGGATGGTTGGTGCCCCGGCCCCACAACACTACCTTCGCTCCAGCCTTGGCAAAGCCCACGGCCAGGCTGCCGGGAATGCCCCCGGCGCCCCCGGTTATTACCACCGTCTTGGCCGCAGGTGAAAACATAGACTCGATAAACGACATCAAAGCTCCTCTCATCCGCCCGGCATTATCAGGTTGGGCAGGAACATGGTGATATCCGGAATGTAGGTAACCAACATAAGCACGATGAACATAGTGATATAGTATGGCGCCATAGCCTTGCTCACCTTTTCGATGGAAACCTTGCCGATCGCGCAGCCCACAAAGAGGGCAGAGCCCACAGGCGGAGTGCAGAGCCCGATCGCCAGATTCAGCATCAGAATAATACCGAAATGCACGGGGGACAAGCCCAGTGTGGTTACAACCACCGGGTAAAGGATAGGCGTCATAATTAAAATGAGAGGAGCCATGTCCATGATCATGCCCAAAAAGAGCAGCAGCACGTTGATAAGAAGAAGGAGCACGTATTTGTTGTCCGATATCCCCAGAATCAGCTTTGTGGCCATGGCTGGTATTCTCAGGTAGGCCATGAGCCAACCAAAGGCGCTGGCCGCCGCAATAAGGGCCATGACCATAGCCAGGGTCTTGAGGGCGTTGTAGAGGATGCCTTTCATGGCCTTTAAAGGGATTTCCTTGTAGACGAAGAAGGTGATGAAAAAGGCGTAGATCACCGCCACCGCAGCCGATTCGGTGGCAGTGAAGACACCTGAGATTACCCCGCCCATGATAATCACCGCCGTCATCAAGCCCAGGAAGGCATCCCTGAAAATATGCAGGGCCTGCTTGAAGCTGACCTTGTCTTCCTTGGGATAGTTCCGTTTTTTGGCGATAAAATAAGAGATTATCATCAGCGAAAGCCCCAGGCTTATGCCGGGGATGTAGCCCGCCAGAAAGAGCCGACCAACCGACACTCCACCCGCCGCCACAGAATAGAGAATCATATTGTGGCTGGGGGGGATGATGACGCCCTGGGTAGAGCTCGTCACCGTTATGGCCACGGAGAAATCGTCGTCGTAGCCCTTCAGTTTCATCATGGGGAGAATGATCGTTCCGGTGGAGGCTATGTCCGCCACCGCCGAGCCCGAAATGCCGCCGAAGAACATGGAATCCACACAGTTGACCATGGCCAGGCCGCCCCTGATCCGTCCCACGAACACATTGGCCATCTCGATCATCTTCCGGGCTATGCCCCCCTGCCCCATGATCTCCCCGGCGATTATAAAAAAGGGAATCGCCAGCAACGAGAAGGAGCGGACCCCTTGGACCATCTGCTGAACAATCGCCATGAGAGGGATTTTCAGATATATGGCCGTCGCCAGGGAAACCGACGCCAAGGCATAGGTTATTGGAACCCGTAAAGCCATAAGTACAATAAAGCCTCCCAGGAGTATAATCGTCGCGACAGTGGGATCAGCCATGGGGACCTCCGAACAGGTTGCGGAGCTTTCGCTCCCCCGCCAGGTACTCGTCCACATTCCTGTCGTACCTGTCCCAGCCGACAATATGGAGCAGGGCTTCCAGCGTGATGATCAGGCCAGCGAAGGGCACAACCATGTAGAGAATCCCCGCCGGCCACTTGGTGGCGGGCATTATGGAGGTCATGGTAAAGCCCACAAGCCTGCCTCCGTAGATGATCATAACCACTCCCACGAAGATGACGATGAGCTCGGTGAGCAGGTCCAGGGCGTAATTGAGCCAGGCGGGCATCTTTTCCCGCTTGACCAGATTGATAACGATATTGAGTTTCTGCTTAATCCCCAGCCCCATGGAGATGAAAATAAACCAGACCGCCAAGAGCAATGCCACTTCTTCCGACCAGAGAATGCCGCTATTGAACACGTAGCGCAGCACAACATTGGCGAAGATGATGAGGATCATTGCCACGATGAACAGCTTCGCCAGTTCCATGAGCAGGATATGGAACCCGTTGACGATCTTCAGAATTACTTCTTTCATAGTTTCTCCCGAGACGATTAAGCCTGGAGTATCGAAAAACTAAAAGCATGAAAAACCGAAAGCAGTCCGGCGTCCTTCGGCCGCCGGACTGCCGCCACGTTTTTTCTGGGAAACGGGGGTCCTTACGCCCTTATTGTACAGCCTGAATCTGCTTTACGAAATCCTGAATTTCCTTGCTCTGCTTCTTGTAGAGGGGATCCATGAGCTTCTGCCACTCGGTCTTGTCGCCGATATATGTGATCTGGGATCCGCCGGCCTTTACCTTGTCGATGGAGATTTGCTCGTACTTGGCCCACTCGGCGCGCTGATAATCGATGGCATCCAGGGCAGCCTGCTTGATCAGCTCCTGGTCGGCCTTGGAGAGCCTGCCCAGGGAAATCTTGGAGCCGATGATGATTTCGGGAACCCTGGTGTGCTCGTCTAGGCAGAAGTACTTGGCCACTTCGTAGTGGGAGGTGGAGAAGTAGGAGGGCCAGTTGTTCTCCGCTCCGTCTACGACACCGGTCTGCAGCGCCGAATAGACTTCGCCGTAGGCCATAGGAGTGGGCACGGCGCCGAAGGCCGAAACCAGACCCATCATGAGCTCGCTTTCCTGCACACGGATCTTGAGCCCCTTGAGGTCCTCGGGCTTTGTGATCGGACGCTTGGAGTTGTAGAAGTTGCGCGACCCTGCCTCAAACCATCCCAGGCCGATAAAGCCGAAGGGTTCCAGGCTGGCAAGAAGGTTCTTGCCGATATCGCCCTTGAGCACCTTCCACTGGTGCGCCTCGTCCCTGTACAGATAGGGCATCTGGAAGGCGTTGAGCTTGGGCACAAAGGATGCCACCGGGCTTATGGACACCCGGGTCATGTCGATGGCGCCAAACTGCACCTGCTCAATGACGGCCTTTTCCTGTCCGAGCTGGGATCCGTAATACACTTCAATCTTAATCCTTCCGCCCGAGCGTTCCTCGACCAGACGGGCAAACTCGTAGTCTCCCTTTGTCGTGGGATAATCCTGTGGGTGGGTTTCCGCCAGCCTCAGCACGATGGGCTTGGCCTGGGCAAAGAGCTGGGCCGGCAGCAACGCTGCGATCACCAGCATCACGGCGATCAGTATCCTCGCTTTCTTCATCTTTTTCCTCCTTACTTGGAAAAGACGTACGTTACTCGCTCGGTACAGTGTGAAACCCTTTCTAAAAAATTGTGTTGTAAAGAGCTGACTCTTATTGGTACTTTTTTGCGGTTTCGTCCTGATACTCACCGGGGGTCCTCCCCTCCAGTTTCTTGAACACCCTAGTAAAGTAAGCCTGGTCGGAAAAACCCACTAGGTAGCCCGCTTCCTTAGCGCTTGCGCCCCCAGCGAGAATTTCTTTGGCTTTTCGGATTCTCAGGCGCTGGAGCAGCTCGCTGAAGCCCATTCCAAGCTCCCGGGACAAGAGGTGAGAAAGGTGAAAGGGGCTTGCGTTGAGTTCCTGGGCCAGGGTTTCCAGGCTCCAGTCCCTCGCGCAGTCCTGTTTGAGCGCATCCAGGGCACGGAGTGCTAGACCAGGCCTTGCCTTGTCGGACACGCCCGCCTTGGGAAGAACGTCATTTTTTTCTCCATGGAGCGAGCCTAGACAGACAAAAGGATACTCCGCATGGGCTAAGCGGCAGGCTTCGAAGGCCCGGGCGACGAGCAGGGATGCTTGCTCCCCCGCCGAGGGACCGGAACATCCCCAGAAAAGGCTACAAGAAGTCTGGGATTTGAGTTTCTCTTCCGCAGCCCGAATCAACGGCCCTAGAAAATTGGCCTTACTGCCCTTCGAGCAGCCAGCAGAAGCTTTTTTCTCCCCGCCGGTGGACCTTGTCTCGATTCCAGAGGGGTCGCTGCCATAGACCAAAAGGCAGCCGCCCTCCCCTGTTTTTGCCCGTAAAATGCGGTCCGCCGAAGCGAACACATTACTTGCTTCATCAAAAACCATACCGGAAAGGATATTTGCAAGACTCGACGGTAACACCGCACCGCCTGAATCCAATCTAAAAACAAGGGCAGTTCTTGCAAGCCCTTCCAGCGAAGCCAGCCGCTCGAAGTCAGCCGCCGTAGCAGCCAGTGCTTCTCCCCGCTCCATCTCCCGGACTAGCTGGGCCTCCAGTCTTTCCATGGCCGTAGACAGAGCCGAAACCGATTCCCGCCGCAAGCGCGCCAGGGAATCGGGCTCCCGCTGCAGTTTGAGGGAACGTGCCAATGCCTCCAGCACTTCCTCCCGGGAGGCCGGTTTGAGCAGGTATTCGTAAACCCCTAGGCGGATAGCTTTCTGGGCGTACTCGAAGGTATCGTAGGCCGATACAATGACAATGGCCGACTGGATATTCGCTTTTCGCAGACCCTCGGCCACCCCGATGCCGTCCATCCCCGGCATTTTTATGTCGAGAAAGATCACGTCGAAATCGCCGTGCAGGCCTATGGCGAGCGCTTCGTGTCCGTTCTTGGCTTCTTCTATCGAGCAGGGCTCGCCTTTCGAGGCTTCGGAGATAATCAAGCCCAAGGCTCGACGTTCCAGATCCTCGTCGTCGGCGATCAGGATTCTGGCCATCGCTGCGCCCCCTTGAGAGGTATAGAGAGCCTTATGATCGTGCCCTTGCCAGGCTTGGAAAACAGCTGCAGCCCCTTGGTCTCGCCGTAGAGTATCCGCAGCCTCATGGAGAGGTT
>JAEZSM010000179.1 GCA_023421875.1 Spirochaetota bacterium
TGCCAGCGCGGAAAACTGAACTCTCGCCGCGACTTTTAGCTAAACCATGAGAACGAAAAAGGCCGCCCGGCGAACCCGGGCGGCCTTTTTTTAAAACCTAGCCTTAAACGCTGGAGAATCCTTTCAATCCTCGTCGTCGTCGGTGCGAAGCACCGCCAGGAAGGCATCCTGGCCCAGCTCTATGTTACCCACCATCATCATGCGCTTCTTGCCTTCCTTCTGTTTTTCCAAGAGCTTGCGCTTGCGGGTAATATCGCCGCCGTAGCATTTAGCCAGCACGTCCTTGCGCACCGGATTCACCGTTTCCCGGGCTATGATCTGGCCACCAATAGCCCCCTGGATGGCCACCTTGTACTGCTGCCGGGGTATGTTGCGCTGGAGGCGCTCGCAGACCTTCCTGGCTCTGTCATAGGCTCCCTGGCGGTAGACAAGCATGGAGAGGGCGTCCACCGGGTCGCCGTTGATGAGGAAGTCGAGCTTTGCCAGCTCCGTAGGTCTGTAGTCGATCAGGTCGTAGTCGAAACTGGCGTAGCCTCTGCTGGTGGACTTGAGCTTGTCGTAAAAGTCGAAGAGCACCTCCGCCAAAGGCATTTCGAAGATCAGCTCCACCCGCTTCTCGTCCAGGTGGATAAAGGACTTCTGCTCGCCCCGCTTGCCCACGCAGAGGGTTATGAGGTTACCGATGTAGGTTGTAGGCGTAATGATCTCGGCGCGGATGTATGGTTCTTCCGCCGATTCGATGTGTGCCGGATCGGGGTACTGGCTGGGATTGTCGATAAACTGCGTCTCGCCGTTCTGCAGGTGGATTTTATACCGTACCGAGGGAGCGGTCATAATGATGGACTGATTGAATTCCCGCTCAAGCCGTTCTTGAATGATCTCCAGATGAAGCAGGCCTAGAAAACCGCAGCGGAAGCCGAATCCCAGAGCGAGAGAACTGTCCTTTTCGGAGATAAGTGAGGCATCGTTGAGCATAAGGCGCTCGATGCTGTCCTTGAGGTCTTCGTAGTCCGCCGAGTCCATGGGGTAGATGGAGCTGAAAACCACGGGCTTTATTTCCTTGAATCCCGGCAGAGGCTTGTCGGAGGGATTTTCCACCGTAGTGATAGTATCCCCTACCCTGACGTCCCGTACCGCCTTGATGCCCGCAATGCAGTAGCCCACCTCGCCGGCGGCCAGCATATCAGTGTCCGAAGCGCGGTCAATCTTGAATAGGCTCACCTCCTCGATCTCGTGGAGAGCGCCCGAAGACATGAAGCGGATCTGCATCCCCTTTTTCATATATCCATTGATTACCCGCACATGAACGATAGCACCCTTGTAGGCATCGTAGTGGGAATCGAAAATGAGGGCCTGCAGGGGAGCCTCGGAGGAGCCTTTGGGAGCCGGAAAGCGCTGGACGATGGCTTCAAAGAGTTCGTCGATCCCGATGCCCATCTTGGCCGAAACCGCCAGGGCTTCCTCGCCGTCCAGGCCCAGGTCCTTGTCTATTTGTTTCCGTACCGATTCCACGTCGGCGGCGGGCATGTCGATCTTGTTGATCACCGGCAGAATCTCCAGGTCGTGCTCCAGGGCCATGTACATATTGGACAGCGTCTGGGCCTGGACGCCCTGGGTGGCATCGATCACCAGGATAGCGCCCTCGCAGGAAGAAATGGCCCTGGACACTTCGTAGGAAAAATCCACGTGGCCCGGGGTATCCACCAAGTTGAGGGTATAGGTCTTCCCGTCCGAAGCCCTATAGGGCAGGGTTATCGCCTGGCTCTTTATGGTGATGCCCCGCTCCCGCTCGATATCCATATTGTCCAGCATCTGGCTTTGCATCTTCCTGGCGTCCACCAGCTGGGCCTTTTCGATGAAGCGATCGGCCAGGGTTGACTTGCCGTGGTCTATGTGGGCGATGATGCAAAAATTCCTGATGAGATCCTTGTCGTGCATTGCCGTATTCTACAGGAAAGCCCCCTCCAGCGCAATTGCGCGAGCCTGTCCGGACGGATATAGTAGCCCCATGTCCGAAGGTTTCAAAGCGCTTGGGCGCAACGCAAAGGCATGCATCGCCACCGAACCGCTCTGGGCTCTCTTCGCGCCCACGACGATCTACTTCATGCCACTGTTCCAGAAACAGCTGGGCCTGAGCGAGCTGCAGATGGGCAGTCTCAATTCCATCAACATTGCCGCCGGACTGCTGTTCTATATCTTCGCCGCCCCCATCACCAACAAACTGGGCCGGAGAAGAACAAGTTTCTTCTTCGACTTTGCCGCCTGGACAATTCCCATGATCCTCTGGGCAATGGCCCGTTCCTTTACCTGGTTTCTCGTGGCCACGATATTCAACGCCGTGGTGCGGATCATCTACGTTTCCTGGAACCTACTGCTCTCCGAGGACGCCAGCGAGGCCCAGCGGCCGGCTGTTTTCGGCTACATCAACGCCATAGGTTCCCTGGGCGGCATCACCACCCTGGCCGGAGGATTTCTTATTCAGAAGTACGGCGTTATACCGGCCATGAGGGGGCTTTTCTGGGCCGGCGCCGTATCGATAAGCTCCCTTTTTATCATCCGCTTTTTCTATAGCAGCGAAACCAAGGTAGGCGAGTACATGATGGCCCGGACCAAGGGGGAAAATCTCTTCCGCCTTGTCGGTCGGCAGCTGCCCGGCGCCCTGCAGGCGCTGCGAGATCCCTTTTTCCGCAGGATGACGGGCGTGTATTTTATCGGTAACGCCATACTATCTATCGACTTTTTTAGGGTGCTGTACTTACGGGATATCAAGGCCCTCGACCCGCTGACGGTTTCTCTGCTCCCAGCCCTGGGCGCCATCCTCTCCTTCGTCGTTTTCTTTGTCATCCTTCCTCGACGCAGGGGACAGCAGGACAGAAAAAGCCTGGTCTTTTCCTTTCTGGCCTGCCTCGGGACACAGTTGCTTTTTATAGTCATGCCCAAGGGTTCTGCACTAGCGGCGATTCTGGTCTTTCCTGCCCTCCAGGCCTCGGTAGCCCTCTTCCAGACCTTCAGGGACACGGTCTTCATGAACGGCACCGATCCAGAGCTGAAAAGCGACCGCTTCAGCTTTATACAGGCGCTCATGATGCTTTTCAGCATTCCCGTGGGAGCCCTGGCGGGTCTTCTGTACTCCCTGGATCCCCGGCTACCCTTCTTGCTGGCCGCATGCCTCTATCTGGCTGGGTTCCTGCTCGCCAACGACATACGGAGGCTTGAAGAAAAATCATGAAACCCATCGAAACGCTGCTCGCGACAGCCCCAGTCCATGCCTCACGGTTTCACCTCCTGCCCTCTGAGCAGGTCCCGGGCTCGGGCGATTACATTTTGTACTGGATGCAGAAAGCCCAGCGAAGCATGGACAATCCCGCCCTGGACCTGGCCATGCACCTGGCTAACGCTTTAGAACTCCCTCTGCTCTGCGTCTTTGTCCTCTGCGATTATCCAGCCGCACAGGCCCCTCATTACCGCTTCATGCTCGAAGGACTAAAGAGCTGCGCTGAAGACCTGCGCTCCCGGGGCGCAGGCTTCGCTCTTCTGCAGGGCAGCCCCGTGGAGCAGATAAAGGCCCTTGCCGGACAGGCTGCGGTCCTGGTCGCCGATGAGGGCAAACTGGTCTTCGAACGCCGTTGGAGGGATGAATTGGCGTCGAGCTCCGGAAGGCATGCCATGGTAGTGGTGGAGACCGAATCGGTGGTTCCGCCCTCCGCTGCCAGCGATCGGCTGGAGTGGTCCGCGGCCACGATCCGCAGAAAAATTGCAGCCCTCTTGCCCTTCCACCTCCCTCAGCCATCCCTCAACGCCGGGAGCCCAGAGGGCGCCACCTGCTGTCGAAAAGCCTTCGCTGGCAGTCTAGGTGACGATTCGCTTTTTTCTTCCGCTTCGGCGAAGGCAGGACGCCACACCGGGGCCGCTGGAAGGGGGACAATCGAGAAAACACGCCGATTCGGTTCCCTCTTGGGCTTCCAGCGCATAGACATCGACTCGGGGCAACTACAGGGCCTCCGTCGCTTCGAAGACTTTTTATACTCCGGCGGTTTGGAACGCTACGGGACCGAACGCAATGATCCCAATGCCAAGGCAGGCAGCGGCATGAGCGCCTACCTGCACTTTGGACAGCTCTCCCCCGCCAGGCTGGCCCAAAAAGCCTTGGATCACTCCCCTTCGGCTGCCCAGACCTATGTGGAGCAGCTAGTCGTTCGGAGGGAGCTGGCCCTCAACTATGTCCTGCACAATCCAGGCTATCTTGAATACAGATCCGCGGCGCCCGACTGGGCCCGGCGGAGCCTTGCCTCGCGAAAGTTTTCTCCCAGAGCCTACAGCGACCGCGAACTCGAAGAAGGCCTCACCGATGATCCCTACTGGAATGCCGCCCAAAAAGAACTCGTTCTCAACGGAGCGATCCATACCTATATGCGGATGTACTGGGGCAAGCAGCTGCTGTGCTGGTTTTCTGATCCCGCCGAGGCTTTTTCCGTCGCTGTCCAGCTCAATGACTGCTATTCCCTGGACGGCAGGGACCCGAACGGCTATACCGGAATAGCCTGGTGCTTCGGAAGGCACGACCGCCCCTGGCCTGAACGGCAGGGCTTTGGTAAGGTAAGGGCTATGATGGCATCGGGTTTGAGGAAAAAATTCGATATCCACCGCTATGCCGAAGAAATGGAATCCATATATACTTCAAGGATAAAGGAGACCCTATGAACCTCAACGAACTGGACTACGAAGTAGTCGAAGGAACCCGCAACGACCACGACATAGTCGTCTATGCCCTTTCAACCTGCGGATTCTGCAAGCGCGCCATCTCCTTTCTCAAGGACAAGGACTACGCATTCCGTTACATTCACCTGGACGAGATCCCCGTGGAGACGAAAAACGAGGTAAAACAGGTGTTACGGGAGCGCTTCAAGGAAAACCCAGCCTTCCCCTTTGCGGTGATCGACGACGCCAAGCACCTGATCGGCTTTATCCAGCCCGACTGGGAAAAGACCCTGGGGCTGTAGGCGGCGGCATGAGCGAAAAAACAAAAGAACAGACAAGGCGCTTTACCAGTATGGTGGCTGCAAAACAGGGCTGGAAACTCAATCCTGACCCCTCTTTCTACGAAGACCTCGTGGAAGGGCTTACGAGCAACTACAACCGTCATGGCTATTATCTCTGCCCCTGCAGGGACAGCGACGGATCCAGGGAAGCCGACAAGGACTCAATCTGTCCCTGCGTCTGGTCCTGGCAGGACATCAGCGAACACGGAAACTGCTTTTGCGCCCTCTACATATCCGAAGCCCTTGCGGCATCGGGCAGACAGCCGGCATCTATACCCGACCGGCGCTACGAATAGTGAGCGCACAAGAAAGCATCTACCTGGACTGGGCTGCCACGAGCCTGCCGGACAAGCAGGTTCTGGAAGAATGCCTTGCGCTCTCCTGCCTTTCCTACGGAAATCCCTCCAGCGCCCATGGCAAGGGCAAGGAAGCTGGCGCGCTTTTGGAAGAAGCGAGAATGACGCTGGCCCAGGTCCTGGAAAACCAGGGCTCTGCAGAATCGAGTGGACAAGGCGCCAAGGCCAGGGGAAAGATCGCTTTTACCGGTTCTGGCACCGAGGCTGACCAAATCCCCCTGCTCTCGGTGCTGAAAACTGCCCTCGGTAAGCCCGCTGGACTCAAGGACTGCCATATCGTCGTATCCGCCATCGAACATCCCGCCGTTTTCGCCCAGGCAAAGCTACTGGAACAGTTGGGAATCGGGCTCTCCGTGGTCAAGCCTGAGGCGAACGGACGGGTTTCCGCCGAAAAGATCCAAAAAGCCATTCGTCCACAAACAAGGCTGGTGGCGGTTATGGCGGTGAATAACGAAACCGGCGCCGTCCAGGACATTGAAGCAATCGGCAGGACTGTCCGGGAAGCCCAGCGAAACAGAGGTTCCAAGGAAATCCTCTTTCACGTAGATTTCGTCCAGGCACTGGGCAAGCTCCGAATATCCCTCGATGCTGCCCTTATGGGAAGCGCGGCGTTTTCAGCCCATAAGATCGGCGGCCCTAGGGGAGTCGGCGCGCTCTGGATATCGAAAAACATGGAAGTTCTGGGCGCTGGCGGAGGCCAGGAAGGCGGCCTGCGCTCGGGCACCCAAAACATCTTCGGCGCCCTGGCCTTTGCCCGCTGCGCCAGAAAAGCGGCGTTAAACCTGGATGAAAGGCTTGAAAGGGCGCGAATGCTGGAGAGCGCCCTGATCGATGGAATCGGGCAAATCCCCGGCGCTCGGGTCCTGCCCGAATGCCGAAAACCCGGTGATCCGCGTTACAGCCCGTGGATACTCAGCGCAGCCTTTCCCGGCCTGAGCGGCGAGGTGCTCGCCCGAGCCCTATCGGACCAGGGCATAGCCGTATCCACTGGTTCGGCCTGCTCGCAGCTGGACCGTAAAAAAGGCCATCGCATCCTCGATGCCATGGACACAGCGCAGGAGCTTTCCTTTTCCTCTATCCGCATCTCCACCGGCGCCACCACCGGGCCAAAGGACATAGAGCGGCTTCTCTCAACCTGCGCCGACTTGTATCGGCGACTCAAAACCTGATACAACGAGCCATGGACATCCTCTACCTCATCAAACCCGGCGAAATTCTTCTTAAAAAAGAAAACCAGCGGGAATTCACCTGTAGACTCGTAAAAGAGCTTCGGACAAGACTGGGCGAGATCCCGGTCAAGATCGAAGAATACCCAGGACGCTTTTTTCTCTTTGCCGACCAAGCCCATGGTGAGCGCATTGAATTCGTCCTATCCCACTGCCCAGGCCTCAACGGCTTTGCCCGCACCAAGCTTTGCCCCAAGAGCTATGAGCCAATTTTGGAAGCAGCCCTCGCCGAGGCTGCCGAGCGTGCCGCTGAAGGAAAACGAAGTTTCAAGGTAGAGACCAGACGATCGGACAAGAGTTTCCCCCTTGGATCCTACGACCTGTCAGCCAGCCTGGGCGAGGAAATTCTCAAAGCCCAGACTTCGCTGCACGTTGATGTCCATAAGCCCGATTTCGTGGTCAATATAGAGATTCGCGAAAGAGCCTATGTTTACAGCCAGAGCATCCCTGGACCCCGAGGCCTTCCCACGGGTTCCAGCGCCAAGCTTCTTCTACTGCTCTCCGGAGGCATAGATTCCCCCGTGGCGGGCTATATGATGGCCCTGCGGGGCGCGCCCATCGAGTGCATCCACTTTCATTCCTATCCTTATACATCCAAGGAAGCCCAAGAAAAGGTGGAAAAACTCGCTCAAGTCCTCACCGCCTGGTGCGGTCACACCCGGCTCTGGATGCTGCCCTTCACCGAGGTGCAGATGGCTATAAAGCGCTCGGCTCCCGAAGAAACATCAACCCTCATGTTCCGTTCGGCCATGATGGAGGCGGCAGGGCTCTTGGCCCAAAAGATTGGAGCCAAAGCCCTGGTTACCGGGGAAAGCCTCGGACAGGTGGCTAGCCAGACCGCCGAGGCTATGGCCCTTACCCAAGTGCCCCTGGACATTCCCGTTTTCAGGCCTCTCGTGGGCCTGGACAAGGAACAGACCGTGGGCCTGGCTACCAAGATCGGCACCTTCGAAATATCCACCCTTCCCTACGAGGACTGCTGCGTGCTTTTTTCTCCTCCCCACCCCCTGCTGAAACCCGACCTAAAAGAGGGCAAGCGCCTCTATGAATCCCTGGGACTAGGTCCGCTAATCCAGGAAAGCCTGAGGAAGGCGGAAAAATACCGCTTTAACTATAAAAACATAGAATGAGCCCCCATCGGTATATCTATGCTTGGATGATAGGAAAAATGATTTTTGGGTACCCTTGATGGAAAAATAAAAAAAAGACCTCAAGCGATAATGCCGAAGGTCTTTGCATGCTATCCCCAAGGGGAATCGAACCCCTGTTGGCGGGATGAAAACCCGCTGTCCTGACCGCTAGACGATGGGGACAAGTAATCCGCGGCTTGCACCCGGATCAGGGCTGAAAACTAACAAAAAATCCCTTCCTTGTCAATAACCCGGCGCTTTCGCCCTGGCCAGCCCCCCTATGGCAGGGACTCTTGGCCTGCCCTGCCCGGGACGACAATAGTATTCTGTATTAAAAATCTTCCAGGGCAAGTTTTTCCTTTATCTTGGAGAACAGATGCTGGGCTAGCGGATTTTTGGGTTCTATCCGCAGGGCTATTTCGCAGTCGGCATGGGCCGAGGCCGAGTCTCCCATCTTGAAATAGGATTCAGCCCTTCTATACCGTGAGAAAAAGTGGTAGGGATGCAGGGCCAGGGCGCCGGAAAAATCCTCCACGGCACCAGGGATGTCCTGAAGCACGCCTTTCACCACACCGCGGTAATAAAGGGCTTTGTAGCACTCGGGCTCGATCGCCAGGCAGGCGCTGAAGTCCTCACGGGCTTCTTCGTACTTAGACTGGGCGAAATGAGCCATCCCCCGGTGCTTGTAGACCACCGAGGAGATTTCTTTTTCCGGGTGGTTCTTGAGGATTTCGCTGTAGATGCGGATAGCCTGGTTAAAATCAGCCTTATTGTGGGCTTCCAGGGCTGCAAGCAAAAGCCCGTCCATGCCGAAACTCTGATAGCTCTCCCATTCTGAGCCTGAGTGCCTATCCAAGCCTTGTTCATCAGCCTGGCCGGATTCCCCGACGTTCTTGCCGTCTTGGGATTCGGAAACCTCCAGGCTTTCGTTCTTCTCCGCGTCTGTCGCATCCTTCAAGGGCAATTCGCCCGACACCTCTTCAATTTTCCGGTAAAATGCCTCCCTTCTGTAGCCCAGTTCGGAGGTAAGACGCTTCTCGAACTCCAGTATTTCCTGAAAGATTATGTCAGAGAGGGTCAGGTTCGCGTTCAGGGCGGCTAGCTTGCGCCGCATGGGCTCGTCGAAGGGCGTGAACTCGGCCTTGTATACCAGCTCGTGCTCTACCTCTGCCCAGGCCTCCTGTAGTATCGTCCTGAGCTGAACCTCCACAACGTTGCGTTCCAGATTCGGGCACAACTTCAGCAGATCCTCTGGCAAATGGACTAAGACATGGATTGATTCGTAGCCGAACTCCCGGAACGAATGCTGAGCCCCCTTCCGCTCCACTTCCTCTATGGAAAAGTGCTCCGCCAGGACTCTTTCTGCCTGCTCGATATCGCCCAGAAATGGGCATACCACCCTGAGGGCAAGCACATCGTTCACCGGATAGGGACCGGACTTTTCGGACCAGGCTTTCTTTAATAGCCGCAGCTTTTTGCTATAGAAGGATTCGAATTCCTTAACCCTGCTCTTCAGCGTGGGCTTGAGCCCCTGGCGGGTGAGCACAGCGGCGACTCTCTTTAAAAAGATTGCTAAGGCTTCCTCGTAACCCTTGCGGGACTTTTCGTATAGGATAGCGAGCTTTGCCTTGTCGGGTATGAGCAGAACGGATTCCTCGACCATCATACTACAATAATACTGCGAAAACCCGATTTCATGTAGCTGATCTCGTATCAGTTTTCGAAATGCTCGATAAAATCCACAATGCCATTGTAAATGGCATCGCCGATTTTTCGCAGATGAGACGAAGAAGAAAGAAGCTTGCCTTCTTCAGGATGGGTTATAAAGCCCATTTCGATGAGGATTGAAGGCATCTTGGCGTTCCTGACCACAAACCACTCCTCGGCCCTGATACCCCTGCCTGGGCTGAGGGAGCCAATAGCGAGGCCAAGGCGGTCGTATACCTTTCGGGCCAATATGATACTTTCGGTGGTGAATTCCTCCTCCAGCATCGCGTTGAGAATAGGGGCGATCTCGCTGCCCTTTTCCCGGACAGTCTCGGCGTCCACCACAGTTCGCCTGTATTCGGGATTGAGGTACCAAACCTCGTAGCCCTTGGCATTTTTATTGAAGGATGCGTTGGCGTGGATGGAAACATAGATGACAGTCTCCTTCATGCCTAAGCCCGCCGAATTAGCCATTGCCACCCGGTCTTCCAGGCTTGGGAAACTGTCGTCATCCCTGGTGGTGATGATTTTCCGGTCCGGGTAACGGCTGCGGAGAAGATCGGCCACCCGCTTGGACACTTCCAGGGTTAGGGTTTTTTCCATGAGCTGTTTGCCGTTTATTGTGGCCACGGCCCCGCTGTCCTTGCCGCCGTGACCGGCGTCTATGAGGATCGTAGCCACCGAGTACGCTTCTTTTTTAGGGGCGTTTTTTTGGGAAAAATAATTGCTCGCCTCTTCCACAAAGCCTGCCGGTAGCATGAGGGCTCCCTTGTCCCAATAGGGCGCCTCCACTCTTTTCAGCCTGTGCCAGTCCTGGATCATAAACGGTTTTTCTGGGACAAAGGAGACAAAAACCCCCCGCTGCTCGAGCTGCCCGCAGGCGGTGAGTGGATCGTAGCTCACCTGGGCCTTGTACTTTTTTCCGAATTCCTCGAGGCTCAGACCTTCGGCGGCGAATATGCGGACCGACCAGCACGAAAGAAGGATGAGAAGCGTGATAATCCGCAGGGCATTTGTCCGCATATCTTTCCCTATCGGAATAAAAGAAGAAAAGGATGAATATTTACCCGATTTGCTCTTGCATTAGACGGTGGATTGGATTATACCATTGGACGATGGCGCAGGATACCACTACATATTGTAGTGGCGTTCATTCATGCCGTTATAGATTGTACCCATAGGCAATTAATTCAAACCGGCCCAAAAGCCGGTTTTTCGGCTGGAGGAGCAGGGATGAAGTTTGAGCGAATGTTTACGGTGGAAGGCAAAGGCCCCTACGAGGGGATCCAGTGGGAGCGCAGATCGAGCGAAATACGCAATCCCAATGGAAAAATCGTTTTTCGTATGGATAACGTGATCGTACCCTCCTTCTGGAGCCAGATCGCCACCGACATTATCGCCCAAAAGTACTTCAGGAAGGCAGGAGTCAGCGCCGAGACCGAATTGGCCTGGACCAAGCAGCTACCCGCGACCCAGACCGCCCTGGCCTCCCCCTCGAGTAAACCCGGCTCCGAACATGACGCCCGGCAGGTATTCCACCGCCTGGCCTACACCTGGTCCCTGTGGGGAAGAGAAACCGGCTACTTCGACAGCCCCGAGGACGAGAAAGCTTTTTACGAAGAACTTCTCTACATGCTTGCCCATCAGATTGCCGCACCCAACAGCCCCCAATGGTTCAATACGGGCCTTCACGCCGTCTATGGTATCGAAGGTCCCGCCCAGGGCCACTACTATGTGGATCCCTCCACCAACGAAGTAGTAAAGTCCGAATCGGCCTATGCCCGTCCCCAGCCTCACGCCTGCTTTATCCTGGACATCCAGGACGACCTGGTGAACGAGGGCGGCATCATGGATCTCATTACCAGGGAGGCCAGGCTATTCAAGTACGGATCGGGGACGGGCTCCAATTTCTCCAAGATCAGGGCCGCCAACGAGAACCTTTCCGGCGGCGGTGTCTCTTCGGGGCTGCTCTCCTTTTTAAAGATCGCAGACCGCTCCGCCGCAGCGGTGAAATCCGGCGGCACAACCCGCAGGGCAGCCAAGATGGTTATTCTCGACGCCGACCATCCTGACATCGAAGCCTATGTCAACTGGAAATCCGAAGAGGAATACAAGGTAGCCTGCCTGTCCGCCGGAAGCGCAGTCCTCAAGCGTTATGCCGAGACCATGCTCAGGGCTATCGAAGGTTCGGGGCTCACCGGCGAGGCAGCCCTCTCCATCACCGACAACAGGGCGCTCCGTAAAGCAGTCAAGGAAGCCTTGGGCGCAGGGATTCCCTCGGCCTGGATCCATCAGCTACTCTCCCATTACCGCCAATCCGGGCGCCTGCTCTCCCTGCCCCAGTATGACACCGCCTGGGAATCCGAAGCCTACAACACCGTATCGGGCCAAAGCTCGAACAATTCGGTACGGGTGGACAACGCCTTCATGAAGGCCGTGGCGGAGGACAGCGACTGGAATCTCAAGGCCAGAACCTCAGGAGCTACGGTAAAGACTATCAAGGCCCGATCGCTCTGGGACAAGGTATCCCTGGCGGCCTGGCAGTGCGCCGACCCGGGCATTCAGTTCCACAGCACCATCAACGACTGGCATACCTGTCTCAAGGACGGAGAGATCAGGGCCTCCAACCCATGCTCCGAATATATGTTCCTGGACGATACCGCCTGCAACCTGGCCTCCCTCAACCTCATAAGCTTTTGCGACCTTAAAACCTGCTCCTTCGATGACGAAGCCTACCGGCACGCCATCAGGCTCTGGACTACCGTGCTCGAGATCTCGGTGGTCATGGCCCAGTTCCCCTCCAAGGAAATCGCCCGCCGGAGCTACGACTACCGGACCCTGGGCTTAGGCTTCGCCAATCTGGGCAGCCTTCTCATGGTCATGGGCCTGGCCTACGACTCCGACGAAGGCAGGGCTGTCGCTGCCGCGCTGTCGGCCATACTCACCGGCGAAGCCTACGCCCAGTCTGCCCGGATGGCCGCCGAATGGGGACCCTTCGTCCGCTACGCCGCCAACGCCGAGACCATGCTCAAGGTCATCCGCAATCACCGGAGGGTCGCCTACGACGCCAAGAGCGAGGAATACGAGGATTTAGGGATTACCCCGATAGGGCTCAAAGAATGGGCCTGTCCAGGCAACCTTATCGCCGCCGCCAGAGAAACCTGGGACCAGGCTCTGGAACTCGGGCAGAAGCACGGCTTCAGGAACGCCCAGGTCAGCGCCGTGGCGCCCACCGGGACCATCGGCCTTCTCATGGACTGCGACACCACAGGGGTGGAGCCCGACTTTGCCCTGGTCAAGTTCAAGAAACTCGCGGGCGGAGGCTATTTCAAGATCATCAACTCCAGCGTTCCCCCCGCGCTCAGGTCACTGGGATACGACGAAGCGGCGAGCAAGGAGATCCTGCGCTATGCCCTGGGAGCGGGAAGCCTCGACAAAGCCCCGGGTGTCAACCTTACGGTCCTGCGGCAGAAAGGCTTCAGCGAACTCTCTATTTCCAAGATCGAGTCGGCCTTGAAGAGCGCCTTCTCCCTGGAAAGCTGCTTTTCCCCCCACATTCTCGGGGCGGAACAGATGGAAGCCCTGGATCTGCTAGCCGAAGAGTACGAAGATCCTTCATTCAACCTCCTGACCCGCCTGGGCTTCAGCCCCAGTGAGATAGAAGAAGCCGAGCTCTACGCCTGCGGCACCATGGGCCTGGAAGGCGCGCCCGGCCTCAAGGACGAGGATCTGCCAGTCTTCGACACAGCCACCCCTTCGGGAAAAAAGGGAACCAGGAGCATCGACTGGAAGGCCCACATCGCCATGATGGCTGCGACACAACCCTTTATCTCAGGCGCGATTTCCAAGACGATCAATATGCCCAACACGGTCAGCACCGAAGAAGTCAAGGGTGCCTACATGCTGGCCTGGAAATCCATGCTCAAGTCCATAGCCCTCTACCGGGACGGCTCCAAGCTTTCCCAGCCCCTTTCGGCCCTCTCGCCGGGCGTGGACATGATCGCCGATTCCATAGTCGCCCTCCAGACCGGCGAGCTGGATGACTTCGATACCGACGAGACGGAGCTGCCCTTCGATCTTGTCCGCTCACCCAAGGAGCCTGAGCTCCCGGGCCTGCCGGCCTCCCCCAGAGGAATCAGGAAATCCCTGCCCAACCGGCGCAAGGGCTATACCCAAAAAGCCAAGATCGCCGGCCACTCGGTCTTCCTCAGGACTGGGGAATACGAGGACGGGAACCTGGGCGAGATTTTCCTCGATATGCACAAGGAAGGGGCCGCCTTCAGAAGCATCCTCAACTCCTTTGCCATCGCCGTTTCCCTGGGCCTCCAGTACGGCGTACCTCTGGAGGAGTACATCGACGCCTTCACCTTCACCCGCTTCGAACCCAACGGCGTCGTGCAGGGCCACGACTATATCAAGATGGCCACCAGCGTCCTAGACTATATCTTCAGGGACCTGGCCATTTCCTACCTGGACAGGCACGAGCTGGGTCAGATCAAGCCAGAAGACCTGGTCTCCACCTCGTTGCAGACCAAGACAGGCGGAGGGGCTCATAAATCCGCCTTCGACAACGGAAGATCCTCCCACCCCTCCAAGCCGGTCCAAACCAGGAATACTATAGGAGGAGAGGCGCTTGCCATGCCGGCTGGCTCCTCTCTAAAGCAACGGGAAGCCGCGGCGGCCGAAACAACCTCTCCGCCTGAGTCTGTCGCTCCCGCCGCCGCGGCTTCCGCCGGCCCCTCCGTAAGTCCATCGATCAAGTCCATGCGCGCGGCGCGGCAAAAGGGCTACGAGGGAGATCCCTGCCCCGTCTGCGGCAACTTGACCCTGGTACGCAACGGTACCTGCCTGAAGTGCGAAACCTGCGGCTCGACGACGGGATGCAGCTGATCTGCTTAAGGTTGTAGTATTTTTTATACGAATATAAGCGATGAACAAGCCTTAAAGAGCGTCGCGCTCCACCGGCAGGGTCATGCAGCGCGCCCCGCCGCCGCCCCGGGCCAGTTCGATGCCATCGAAGGTAACCGCCAGCCTTCGATAGGATTCGACCGAATCCTTGCCCTTTATGAAGCGCTCCGAAGAGACAATGGCGAAGCCTTCCTTGTCCAGGGCTTCGGCGGTACGGGCATTGCAGGAGTACACGAGAATCTTGCCGGGGGCGAAGGCGAAGGAATTGGCGCCCGAAAGCCACTGTTCCCGCTGCTGCTGTATCCTATGTCCTGCGCCGCAGAGCACAGGTTTGAAATCCCAGCCGCAGCTTTTAAGGCCTTCGACGAGCGACGGCACTTCTGAATACGCGAGTTTTCCCCTTCTTCCGGCGTCGATGCGGTAGACAGTGCTCCGATGCGTTCCTGTTACGACAGGCTCGTATACCAAGGCGGCATCCCGGTCTATGACGGTGAAAACCATGTCCAGATGAATTGTCGCCCTGGATTTGGGCAGATCCACCGCAAAGATCGTAAGGTCCCTGCCAAAGGTCTTGGCGGCGTTTCTGGCTATCCGCTCAACCGCATAGGGGGTCGTGCGTTCGGAGAGGCCGAGCGCCAGGATATCGGGAGCGATGACGATTATGTCGCCACCCTCGATGGTCAAATAGCGGTTGCGCTCGGCCGGGCCGTCGAAGAGCAGAGCCCGGGCGGTAAAGTCCGGGTGATGGGTGAAAATGAATTTGGTTATAAGCGCCTCTGCCATCCGTACATCGAAGGCGGTGGCCGCCGACACGGCGCAGTCCCCGATGACCGCTGCGCTGTCCCGCATAAAATAGGCGTTGGGCAGGGGCCGGGAGAGAAAACTGTGCTTGTCCAGTCTTCCGGCAAGGGAATCCACCGGCGCGGCGAGACCTTGGACGAGTGCAGAAGCCAATGCCTTGGGCGGCATGGCCATCAGGCTCTTCATGGAGCCCTGGATGGGAAAGCAACGTGTAAGGGAACTCAGAAATTCGAACTTGTCCCCCACGTCCTCAAGACAGGCCACCAGGAGATCGAGCAGCTCGTGGACTTCGGCCACCAGCTTGAGAAATTTTTTGAGCTGCAGATACTCGCCCAGTACTGCGCTCAAGGGGATTATATCGTTGTAGAGGTCCTTCTCGGCCTCATCGGGCGTCATGGCCTCGATTTCCGGTCCGGGAGTATGGAGTATCACCCTGCGCAGAGTACCGATCTCGCTTTCTATCGCTATACGTGCCATAGGGCGGATTATGCATCAGCGCCGGAAAAAAATCTTCCCTTCCGCAAAAACCCTCGTTTTTGCATATTGATAGGAGACTCGCCATCAAACCTGCATGATCTTCCCGGCTCCGCCTTTTTATTATGCATTTATATGCAAAATATAGAATTTCTCCCGGTTTGCTATTTTATTTCGCATCCTTGACAGGCTGAAAAAGCGGACTGATCATGAAGCGAGGCTCTAAGGCAGTAGCGGAAGAGGAGGCTTTTTATGGAACGCAGAAGGATTATCATCATCGGAGCTGCGGGCAGGGATTTCCACAATTTTAACGTCAGGTTCAGGCAAGACCCCTCGGTGGAAGTAGTGGCCTTCACCGCCGCCCAGATTCCGGATATCGATGGACGGAGCTATCCGGCCCAGCTCGCCGGTCCTCTCTACCCCCAGGGGATACCCATTTACGCCGAGTCGGAGCTCCCCCGGCTCATCCAGGAGCTGAGGGTCCTGGAATGCGTTTTTTCATATTCCGACGTCACCTACGCCCACGTCATGGCCCTGTCGGCCATCGTCAACGCCGCGGGCGCCAGCTTCAGCCTCTTGGGCCCCAGGGAAACCCAGATAAAGTCCACCAAGCCCCTTATCGCTGTCTGCGCCGTCCGCACCGGCTCGGGAAAGAGCCAGACATCACGCAAGATCGTCCAAATGCTCATGGCTAAAGGCTATAAGGTTGTCGCTATCCGACATCCCATGCCCTACGGGGACCTGAGTATCCAAAAGGTCCAGCGCTTCGCCACGGTGGAAGATCTGGCGCGCCATCACTGCACGATCGAGGAGATGGAGGAATACGAACCCCACATAGTTCGGGGCAATGTAATCTATTCCGGAGTGGATTACGAAGCCATCCTTCGCCAGGCCGAACAGGAGGCTGATGTCATTCTTTGGGATGGGGGCAACAACGATTTTTCTTTTTACGTCCCCGACCTGCTCATCACTGTAGCCGATCCCCTGCGTACCGGCCATGAATTGACCTATTACCCCGGCGAAGCATCCCTGCGCATGGCTGATGCCATCGTTATCAACAAGATCGACAGCGCTGGCCCTGAGGATATCCAAACGCTTCGTAAGAATATCGAAAAACTGAATCCAAAGGCGTTGGTCATCGACGCAGCCAGTCCTATACGGGTGGACAAGCCCGAACTTATCCGGGGCAAGCGCGTGCTCTGCGTCGAAGACGGTCCTACCCTCACCCACGGGATGATGCGCCTGGGCGCCGGCGTCGTCGCCGCCCGCAAATACCAGGCAGCCCAAATCGTCGATCCCCGGCCTTACGTGGTGGGTAAGCTGGCTGAAACCTTCAAGATCTATCCCAATATCGGGCCTTTACTACCCGCCATGGGCTACGGCGAGGAACAGATCGCCGATCTGGAAAAGACAATAAACGCAGCCGACTGCGACAGCGTCGTCGTAGCGACCCCAATCGACCTGTCCAGGGTTGTCAAGATCAATAAGCCCGCGGTCAGGGTCGAATACGAGCTCCAGGAAATCGGCAAACCAGATTTGGAAGAGCTGCTCGCCGATTTTATCGCCAGACACCTGCGCTAAAAAAAACGGCGGGCCGCCCTTGATCCAGGGCAGCCCGCCATGCGGGTAAACGCCGTATAAGGCTTAGAACTACATCCTAAGCCCTGATGATCGCGGCGTTATCAGCCGGCGACAATGGCTTCGGTGGGGCAGACCGCCACACAGGATCCGCAATCTATACATTTGTCCGGATCAATCCAGCGGGCGTCGTTCTTCTCGCTTATAGCGCTGGTCGGGCACTCGCCCTCGCAGGCTCCACAGTTCACGCAGGCGTCGGTAATCCTGTATGCCATAGTGTTCTCCTTGTGTACTGTACGTATGCGGTTATTTTATCACTGCTCTCGGATTGTGTGAAGTGATGGGAATCAATTTTATCGCTCCGCGATCTCCCCGTCGGCTAATTCGAAAATCTCCGTACCGCCACCGGGACTCGGCAGCTCGAGCCGGTGACACTCAAGATACAATCTGGCCTCGTTTTCCGGCCCAGCAACCCCCGTCATCTTCGGCAGTCCATACAGCCTGTCCCCGGCTATGGGATGTCCGCACCAGGCCATGTGGGCGCGGATCTGGTGTCTGAACCCGGCGCGTATCGAAGCTTCCCAGGCCAGACAGCCCGGCACTGAAGGCCATTTTTCGTTGCCTTCGATGGTTTTGGCAAGCGGTCTGAAATCACTCTGGTACAGCACCTGACTCAGCTTTTTTACCTGTCGACGCCGCTGAACCATCTTGAGCCCAGGTTGGGGCGCCAGGCAGGCAACCCGCTGGGCCTTTGGCCCATACGAGCGAAAATAACTTTCAACGCTAAACTCCCGGCCTTCATAGAACGGATCGCCCCTATCCCGGAAAAGGCAAGGGGGCATGGAACCCTCCAGACCTTCTTCATGCAAAGTCTGGGTCGCAAAAAGCCAGTATCGTTTCCGGGTTCGTCCCCTCGCCTGCTCCTCCAGGACCTGAAAAAAAATCTTGGGTTTTCTCGCGAATGCCACGAGTCCCGAGGTTTCCCTGTCCAGGCGGGAGAGCATGCCTAGTTCGCGCCGCGCCCTGAAAAGCACCGTATCTGGGTTCGCCACGCTCGAGTCCGGCGAGGCGGAACCCACAGGACTTAAGGCCGCGTAGGCTGACTTTTGGTCTGGATAGCCCGTTCTTACCCATTCCAAAAGGTTTTCACCGGAATCGCCGGAGGCAACGGACACGGAATGCATGCCCGCGGGCTTGAAAAAAACGCGGTAGGAATCAGTCTCGAAGGCGAGAAAGGGAGTGTAGCAGGGTGAAAAAGGCCTGCTAGTATCGCTACCCAAGAGC
>JAEZSM010000191.1 GCA_023421875.1 Spirochaetota bacterium
CCCGAGCTCGCCGCGCCGCCTGGACCGCCGACCCCCTTTGCCGGTTGATGCGAGCCTGACGCGGGCTTATAGTAGCCTTTACAAAGGCCAAGGTAGTACAACGATGACTATTCTTCACTTTTCCCAGGTAGGATCCACGATGGACGAAGCCCGCAGGGCTGTCGAAGGGGGCCAGACCCTGCCCTTTATCCTGCTGGCTGATGTCCAGACCGAAGGACGGGGACGCATCGAGGGCAGGCGCTGGGAAGCTGGTCCCGGGTCATCCCTCACCATGACCCTTTGCCTTGAACCGTCGGCGAGCCTTAAGCCCGCCCTGAGCCTGAGAGTCGGCCTGGGCGCTGCTCGGCGACTCGCGCTCTTCGAAAGCCTGGCCGGGCGCATCGCCCTCAAATGGCCCAACGACATCCTCGGCTTAGATAGGCTGGAAGGCAGGTGGAAAAAACTAGGGGGAATCCTCTGCGAATCCTCGGGCTCCGGTCTTTACGTCGGCATTGGGCTCAATCTCAAGTCCGAGGCTTACGGGCCGGCGCTGGACGAAAAAGCCACGAGCCTGGAAACACTGCTGTCTGCATCAAACATAGGCATCCACTCCCTGCCGGTGCCACGTCTCGAAGATCTAGCCCATGAAATTGGGAACGCTGTCATCGAAAGCCTTAGCGACTTAGACTGGCGGGAAAAGTATCTCGCGCTTCTCTGGGGCCTGGGCCAAGAACTGCGGTTTAAAGCCGGCGATCCCCGCTCAAGCCACGATGGCTCGGGAATTCTGGTGGACATTGAAGAGGACGGGAGCATCGTTTTGCTCGAGCAAGGGAAGAATCGACGGCGCTATCACTCCGGAGAGATTTCCGGACTTGCGGGGCACTAAGGCTAGATCAGGAATTCTTCTAACCGGCCCACAAGCCTCGCAGGCATTTTGCACCGTACCAGGGTACCTTCCTCCCCTCCCTTTTCCTCCAGCACCACCCCTTCCCGATGAATGAGGGGAATCAAGGCATACTGGGCGTGAGGGATGAGAAGGCTTAGCTCCTCCATCCCCGCGCTGAGTTCTGTTTCGATGCGTGCGGCAAGCTCATTGAGCCCTTCCCCTGTCTTGGCTGAAACCGGAATGCCTTCGGGATGACTTCGCCGCCAATCGTCGAGGGCTTCAGAATCCGCGAGGTCGGTTTTATTAAGCACGAGCAATTGTGGAACCGAACCGGCGCCTATTTCGGATAAAACCTGCCGGGTAGTCGTCATGTGCAGTTCCCGCTCTGGGTCGGCACCATCGACCACGTGAATGAGGAGATCGGCGTTGGAGGCCTCCTCAAGCGTAGCCTTGAACGCCTCAACCAGGCCGTGGGGCAGGTTGCGCACGAAGCCGACCGTATCGGTGAGCAGCAGGCTTGCCCCAGAGCCCAGGGAGAGCCTGCGAGTAGTGGGGTCGAGGGTGGCGAAAAGCTTGTCCTCAGCCACCACCTGGGCTTGAGTCATCGCGTTGAGCAGGCTGGATTTACCTGCGTTCGTATAGCCGACAATCGCCGCCCTGGGCAAGGGAAGTCTTTGCCGCCGCTTGCGTTGCACATCCCTGGACTTGCGCACTTCCTTGAGTTCTTCCTTCAGCTCGTGAATCCTGCGTTCGATGGACCTCCGGTCCAGTTCGATCTTCTGCTCCCCTGATCCCTTGGTGCCGTAGCGCCCTCCTCTCTGGCGGGAGAGATCCTCGTAGGAATGCGCCAGCCTCGGCAGGGCGTATTCCAGCCGCGCCAACTCCACCTGTAGGCCAGCTTCCTTGGTGAGGGCCCGGGCCGAGAATATCTTGATGATGAGTTCAGCCCTGTCGTAAACCTTGAGGCCCGAGAGCTTTTCCCAGTTTCGCTGCTGGATCGGGCTTAAGGGATGATCGAAGATGATAGAATCGACCTCCTCGGCCTTGGCGGCGGCGACTATTTCGTCGGCCTTGCCGCTTCCCAGCAGAAGTTTGGCTGTTTTTTCCCTCAGCTTGACCATCATCATGGTAACAGGTTCCACACCCAGGCTCGATGCGAGGCCGGAGAGCTCGCGCAAAAGGCTGGCTGCTTCCCTGGATTCGATCCGCTCCGATTCCAGCCCTATGAGCAGGGCGCGCTCGGCCTTGGGAGAGTTGTCGTACAGTTCGTTCATGTAGTTCCTGCCTGTTTATACGCCACAGGCTGCGCGGTACCGTATCGGCCTTTCTGTATTACAGGTCGCCTATCGTCGCCGCCATAACGGCTTTGATCGTATGTAGTCTGTTTTCAGCCTGATCGAATACTACCGAGTGTCGGGACCTGAATACCTCGTCCGACACTTCCATTTCTTTTATGCCGTGCTGGGCGGCAATTTCGGCGCCCACGGCAGTCTCGGTATCGTGAAAAGCCGGAAGACAGTGCAGGAAGATCGCGTCGGGGTTGCCCGTCTTCTTCATGAACTCCATGGTTACCCTGTATTTAGAAAGCTGGGCAATGCGCTGGGCGAACTTGGCTTCCTCGCCCATGGACACCCAGACATCGGTATAGAGCACGTCGGCACCCTTGAGGGCTTCGTCCTTTTTTTCAATATCGAAAAATTCAATCGTGCCGCCCGAATCTGCGGCTACCTTGAGCATCTCTTCGGTGAGGGCTTCGTTGGGCCAGAGTTCCCGGGGAGCCAGGGCTACGAAATGGAGCCCCATCTTCGCGGAGCCGATCATAAGGGCGTTGCCCATGTTGTTCCGGGCGTCACCGCAGTATACCAGCTTTACCTTATTGAGTGGCTTGTGCACATGC
>JAEZSM010000177.1 GCA_023421875.1 Spirochaetota bacterium
GCTTCGCACGGCTGGATTCGAGAGAATCAGTATAGAACCAAAGGATTCCAGTAAAACCTTTATAAAAACTTGGGCGCCGGGCTCCAATGCGGGAGATTACCTTGTCTCCGCGGCAATTCAAGCAATAAAGCCTAAGCAAAAATAATGGCCTTAAAAGAAGGACTCTATTTAAGCGATTATCCCAAACAGAAGCCCTGCCGCTGTTGAGAGAAGCACTACCAGCCCCACATAGGTTAGAGTCTTTTTCCAACCCAATTCTTCAGAAATAACCAGGATCGAAGGAAGTGAAAGACTCGGTCCCGCCAGCAGTAAGGCGAGGGCCGGCCCCTGCCCCATGCCTGCGCCTAAAAGACCCTGGACTATAGGAATCTCTGTAAGGGTTGCGAAGTACATAAGCGCTCCGGCGAAGGAGGCGAAAAAATTGGCGAAGAGGGAATTGCCGCCTAAAAGACCGGCAATCCATTGGGTCGGAATTAAAGCATCGTGCCCCGGCCTACCAAGAAGGAAACCAGCCACAAGAACGCCGCCGAACAAGAGGGGCAGTATTTGAAGCGCGAAATCCCGGGTGGCTATAACCCAATCGATACGCTCTTCCTTGTTGAACCATTTAATGACCGTATAGGCCAAAACAAGGGCAAAGGCTCCGGAGATCCACCACTTTGCGGCATATATCGCATCCCATACGGCGCTGCCGCCCTTGGAGTTAGCCCAGTTGAGGAAGACCAGTATGCCTATCATGCTCGCCATGTAAATGACCATCTGCCCGAGGCTTCTGGCCGGTTTTTCCGTACTTCCTGCGAACATCCGCGCGTCGGCGGCTCGCTTGGCGTCGTCCTTGCGGAAAATGAACGCCATAGCCAGACCAATGACAATGGAAAAGATAACCGCCCCCACCGCGCGGGCCAGTCCCAGCTTCCAGCCAAAAACCTTGGCGGAAAGCACAATGGCCAATATGTTTATTGCCGGTCCGGAATAGAGAAAAGCCACCGCGGGACCGAGGCCGGCGCCTTTTTTGTAGATACCCTTAAAAATGGGCAGGACCGTGCAGGAGCAGACCGCCAGTATGGCGCCGGACACCGACGCGACACCGTAAGCGACAAGCCTTTTAGCATCGGGTCCGAGGTAGCGTAGTACCGCCTGCTGATCGAGGAACACCGTGATAGCGCCGGCGATGAACATGGCCGGAACCAAGCATAACAGCACATGCTCCCGGGCATAGTCCCCGAGCATAAGAAAGGCCTCGTTCAAGGCCTGGGAAACTCGGGCAAGATCGAAGGGAATAAAATACGCGGCGACAAAAACACCTGCCAGCACGAGGAGCTTTTTGTTGGGACTCCAGTCCTTGGCGCTCATACCCTGACCTTGCCCCTGGAACTGGGCATGTTACTTTCCTCCCTTGAGAATCTCGGCAATCTGCTCGACCGATAGCACCCGTCCCTTGCTTTTTACATCCCCATCAATGGCCAGGGCTGGAGTCATCATGACGCCCATTTCCATTATGGCCTCGCTGGAGGTTATTTTCTCAATCTCAGCTGTCATGTTGAGGGACGCGAGCGCTTGTCGCGCATGTTCCTCCAATAACTTACATTTGGGACAACCGCCTCCAAGAATTTGAACCTTCATGCATTTTCTCCTTATGTGAGTCTTTATTCACATATATACTGCGTGGCACACTTCCTGTCAATACAGGAATAGGAATTCATCGCCAACGACAATTGACCTCAAAGCATAAGGCCGCTACTATGTGAGCGATGAGTGACATTATAAAACCCGCACAACTGCAGCGGGAAACAGCAATTTTCAAAGCCCTGTCCAGCGAGGCGAGGTTGGCGATTATCTACGCCCTGAAGGGCGGCGAGAAAAGCGCGGGCGAGCTTGTGGAAATGCTCGGTACACTAGAATGCGCCTGTTCCGTGGAGAGGACCAATATCTCAAAACATCTGTCGGTGCTCAAGGAAGCGGGCATCGTGACCTGCCGGGACGAAAGCCTTAAGCGCATCTACAGCCTGGAACTCCCCTGCCTGGCATCGATATTCGACTGTGTCAGAGCCGCGCTGGCCTCGCCGGGTATCAGCGCCACTATAAAGCCCTGCGGACGATGCGGCGGCAATCCCTGCAAAGAAGAGAAATAGATGGAAACAATCTTGCTGTACCTGGCCGCCGGCATAGGTCTGGGAATTTCATTTTTCAAAGATAAAAAAAAGACAAAAATGGCGCTAAAAAAAGCGTTAAAAGCCTTTGAGGGAATACTCCCCCAATTCCTGGTAGTCCTCATTTTAGTGGCTATCACGCTTTCGGTGCTCGACACCGCCACCATATCCCGCTTCCTCGGAACAAAGAGCGGCCTTCTCGGCATCTTGGCAGCCTCCCTGGTGGGCGCCATTACGCTTATTCCCGGCTTTATCGCCTTCCCCGCGGCGGCAGCCCTATTGCAGAATGGTGCGGGGGCTACCCAGATAGCAGCCTTTGTTTCCAGCCTTATGATGGTGGGGGTGGTCACCCTGCCCATGGAGATAAAGCATTTTGGAAAACGAGCCGCCTTTATGCGTAACGTCTTCGCCTTTATGTTTTCCTTGATCGCCGCACTGTTCGTCGGCTGGGTGGTGGGTTTATGAAAGAACAACAGAAAAAACCCGGGGCCAAGCGTTACCTTGGAGTGATAATAGCCGGAGCGGCCTTCTTGCTTTTTATTCTCGTCCTGCCGGTGTATAGGGAAAAATCCCTATCAGTGATGGGCTATCAAGCCAAGACAATGCTCCTGGTGATACCGCCGATATTCGTGCTTCTAGGGCTCCTGGATGCCTGGGTGCCCAGGGAGAAGATGATAAAGCTCATGGGCAAGGGCGCCGGGCTAAAAGGAACGGTCCTCGCCTTCCTGCTGGGCTCCTTCGCCGCCGGACCGCTCTACGGAGCTTTTCCCGTCGCCGCGGTCTTGATGAAAAAAGGCGCGTCCTTTTTTAATATTCTGATTTTTATAGGCGCCTGGTCCACCACCAAGGTCCCGATGTTTCTTTTTGAGATGTCGGCCTTAGGCGAACGTTTCGCCCTTTCCCGGCTTGCAATCGACATAGTGGGAATCGCCCTCATAGCCTGGGCTATGACCACGGCCCTGGGTAAGGAAGAGATTGAGAGGATCTACAAGAACGCGGAAAGCTTGGAATAAAACTAGGCTTGGTCCTCGATGACCTTCCAGCGGCCTTCTTCGTATTTAAAGCGCTCCGCCTTCATGTCCAGGACCCTTCCGTCCTCGCCGGCCATCTTTACCGTGCTCGAGAGGGCGTTAACCTCGACAACCTTGAAGAGGGCCCCGTCGTAAACAAATTTGGCCCCTTCCTGGGGCAACTCACGCCTGGCATCCTTGTAGAACTGATGCTCATAGCTCAGGCAGCAGAGGAGCCGGCCGCAGGGGCCGGAGATTTTTAGCGAATTAAGCGAAAGATTCTGGTCTTTGGCCATTTTTATGGACACGGGATTGAGTCTGTCGGAAATGCCGTGACAGCAGAGCACTCTGCCGCAGACACCGCAGCCACCGGTAACCCGCGCCTCGTCGCGCACACCGATCTGCCTCAGCTCAATCCGCATCTTGAATACCGAGACCAGATCCTTGACCAGCTCTCGGAAATCCACTCGCGATTCGGCTGTAAAATAAAAGAGAATCTTGGGCTCATCCAAAAGATAATGGGCCGAAACCAGCTTCATGGGTAAATTCCGCGCCCAGATCTTGTCTCTGCAGAGCACATAGGCCTGCTGCTCTTTTTCCCTATTCTCATTAAGCCTGCGCAGATCGTCGATACCCGCCGGCCGCTCTATTGCAACGAGCTCCTCGGGGTTTATCGATGCTTTGTCTAGGACGATCCCCTGAACTTCCACAATGTCTTTGCCGTATTTTGTGGGAGCGACGGCCAAAGATCGGGTAGGGATGCGCTGTTCGACGAAAGGCGCCGCAGGAGAGGGTTCGGGCACGGCGGCAGGCGCTTCGGGAACAGCGGCCGGGGCTTCCGGCTCGAGCACGGCCTCCAGGCTCAGGCTGGGTTCAGGTTCGGTATCGTTTGCGGATGCATCCGTTCCAAGCGCTGCTTCCTCTACAGGGTGGGCAGCCAGTGTTGCGCCCTGGGCGATAGGTCCTTCCAGGAGCAGCTCCAGTTCGGCCTGACTCCGAAAATGAGGCCAGTCGCTGCCCGAATGAACGTAATGTCCAAAAAATGTTTCCGATGAGTGAAGTGTCTTGAGCCTGTACACCGGATCAGGGGAGTCATTGGAAGGTTGAAGCCGACCCTTGGCCTGCGGTGCAAGCGATTCTGGGGCGAGCGGCAAATCATCATAAAGATCGACCTGCTCGGAGCGGTCGGTCTGCATATCGGACATGGCTAATCTCCTAGTGTAAAAGCCCTAAGGCCGGGCGGAAGCGCTGGCTGGGCTTGTCCTTATAGTATCATGAAGAAAGAAGAATGGAAACATCAGCGGGAGTCGGGCAGCGAAGCGCCGGCGACTTCTCCCTCGAAAAGCGCCCCATCTTCCATTGAAAACACCGCACTGCTCAGCCTGGCCCTTACCTTGGCCGTCTCGGTGAGCCGTATGCTTTTTTCAGCCTTGATGCTGCCTACGAGGATTCCAGCAACCACGACATCCCTGGCTTCTACGACGGCCTCAACCCTGGCTTCTTCGGCGATCACCAGGATGCCGTCCACAAAAATCCTTCCCCTTGCCCTTCCTTCGATCCTGAGCAGACCTGAGCAGCTGTAGTCACCCTCGAAGAGCGATTCGGGACTGAAAACCGATTCGGCGCCTTTTTTCATCATTTTATCGCTTTTCGGACGTTGAGGAAACGCAGCGGATCGATGATCGACGTGCCCAGGTGCACTTCATAGTGGAGATGAGGTCCAGTCGACTTTCCCGTGTTTCCCAGGGTGCCGATAACCTGGCCCTGGGCAACCTGCTGGCCTTTTTTGACGCGGATAGACCTGAGATGACCGTAACGTGTGATAAACCCGTGGCTGTGCTGTATCGTGACGCTGTTGCCCAGCTCGGCGGTGTAACTGGCGTCGATTATTTTTCCGTCCGCGGTGGCTAGGATTTGATCCCCCGAACGATAGGTGGAAATATCGATCCCAGTATGCAGATACCACTGGCCTGCGGAAAACGGATGTTCGTTCTGGCCAAAATACATGGAGATGTGCCCGAGGCCGCCCTGAATAGGCCAAATATTGGGTATTTCGGACATTATATCCTTCTGGGCGGCGACGGTGTTGGCGATCCGATCCAGGCCGGGAACCGCAGAATCCAGATAGGCGGATAAGGCGTTGAGACGTTCGACTTCCCTGAACGCCATACCCTGGCTAGCAGGCATGGAGAGCAGACTGGCTAGTCCGGCGGCTTTCAGAGCCTGCTCGGCCGGTACGGCCGACTGTTTTAGGCCACCCTGGGCACCGACAGCAAGCAATTCCGCCAACTTTGATTCGAACCTAAGTGCCGAACCCATCAGGGTTTCGGCACCGTCGCGCAGTTCGTCCACCGCTGCGCTGGCTTCGGCCGCGCGGCCCTGTGCTATGCGCAGCTGGATCCGCACCGCCGTATAGCGCGTGGCGGAAAAGAGGGAGAATACCACTAGGGCGACAAAAGAGATGCCCGTCAGCCCTAAAAGAAAACGACTTATTCCGAAGCGCCGGGATGGGGCTTCGGAATGGGGAATAAAGACTATCGTCGTCTTTGCGCCTAGCCATGCGGCAATCCGCCGCGGGATCGATACAAAGCCGCCGAAAAAGGCCTTGGTTCCTGCCACAAGTCGGACATAGAAGAGTTTTTCTCGCTTTTTATAATTGCGCAGGCCCTCGGGCAAAGGCTTCTCCTTTCGCTTCTATAGTAAAACAGTGACGGACGACGGCTGTTTCAAAGACCAGGCTCGGGTCGCCTCAAGCCTCCGAACACGCCAAGGGCCTATAACTGTAACACTGGCGGAAGTAGGCTGTCAAAGGCGCAGAAAAAGGAGCCCGGGCGGCTGGCCTGCAACAAGAAACACCTCGATTCGGCCTTGAGCGGTAAATTGGCAAAACTCCTTTATCAACAGGGAAAAATTTAGTACATTTTTAGTATACGCATTAATTCAATACCAATACTGACGAGGTATACCTATGTCGACCTATGCCTTCAAGACCGAAGTGAGCCAGCTCTTAGAGCTCATCACCCACTCCCTTTACTCCCACAAGGAAATCTTTTTGCGGGAGCTGATTTCCAACGCCTCCGATGCCATCGATAAGCTACGCTATTTGTCGATTTCCGACGACGCCTACAAGGCTATCAACGTCGAGCCCAAGATAAGCGTCTATGTGGACGACAAGGCCAAGACCATTGTCGTTTCGGACAATGGGGTGGGCATGAACGAGGAAGAGCTGGCGGAAAACCTGGGCACCATAGCGCGCTCGGGCACCAAGAGCTTTTTAGAAAGACTGTCGGATTCGGACCGGAAGAACTCCAACCTCATCGGCCAGTTCGGTGTGGGTTTCTATTCGGTGTTCATGATCGCCGACAAGGTGGAAGTGATAAGCCGCAAGGCTGGGACGGACAAAGCCTATTGTTGGTCCAGCGCCGGAAAGGGCGAGTTCAGCATCGACGCATCGGTGCGGGAAGGCTTTGGCACGGATGTAAAAATTTTCGTTAACAGCGAGGGCGAGGAATACCTCTCCCGCTGGTCGCTGGACAGCCTCTTGCGCAAATACTCCAACCACATCGCCTATCCCATTCACCTTCTCTCCCAGGAGCCCACGTACGACGACAAGGGCAAGGAAAAGGGCCGGGAGTTCAAGGACGAACAGATAAACGCAGCCAGCGCCCTCTGGAGACGCCCCAAGAACGAATTGCAGGACAAGGATTATATCGATTTCTACAAGTCCTTCGCCGCCGAGGACGA
>JAEZSM010000214.1 GCA_023421875.1 Spirochaetota bacterium
CAGCAGGGCTGGTTCAGGCGGGACCTTCCTACTTCCCTTCAGGAATGAGTTCGTGGGAGAAGTCGATCTAAAAAAGAGAACGCTGGATCTTCTCGCAGGATGGTTGATGGAATGAGACTTACGTTGCTCAGTCTGTTTCCTGAGATACTGAAGGCGTATTTCGAGGCTTCGATCATGAAGCGGGCGGTCGCCGCAGGCCATGTGGAGTATTCCCTGGTCAATATCCGGGACTATGCCACCGACAAGCATCATAAGTGCGATGACGAGGTTTTCGGGGGCGGAGCCGGAATGCTCATGAAGCCCGAACCCTTGGACAGGGCTCTAGAAGATGCGGGTTCGCCGGCTGTGCGCACTATCTTCGTCACTCCTTCCGGAAGGCTTCTGACCCAGTCCTATGCCCAGGAGCTTTCACAGGAAAAGCAGCTGGTGATTCTCTGCGGTCGTTATGAGGGTGTGGATCAACGTATAATAGCCGGCAGGGTAACCGATGAGATTTCGATTGGAGATTACGTGTTATCCAGCGGTGAGGTGGCGGCCATGGTAGTGGTGGACGCGATCTACCGCCTTATGCCTGGGGTGATTTCCGGGGAATCCCTGGAGGAAGAAAGCTTCTCGAAGGGGCTTCTCGAGTATCCCCAGTATACACGTCCTGCAGTTTATGATAGTATGCGGGTCCCCGACGTTGTTCTGTCGGGGAACCATGCACAAATCGCACGGTGGAGGCTCAAGGCAAGCATCCTAAAGACGCTGGCCTACCGCCCCGAGCTTCTTACGAAAGACAATCTGGCGGAAGATGTCGCCCGGTTGTTGCGCGAGGCAATCGATGAAGGGGGATGGCATGAACCTGGTACAGTCCATTCAAGCCGAACAAATGAAGAGTGAGCTCCCCGCGTTTCAGGTGGGCGACACCGTACGCGTGAGCTTCAAGATCGTGGAAGGGAAGACCGAACGCGTCCAGGCCTACGAAGGCCTGGTCATCGCGATCAAGAACGCCGGCATCGGCAAGACCTTCACGGTACGGAAGAATTCTTACGGCGTCGGGGTCGAACGCGTGTTCCCCCTCAACTCGCCGAGGGTCGAGAAGGTAGAAGTGCTGCGCAGAGGCAAGGTACGCAGATCCAAGCTCTACTACATCCGCAGCAAAGTGGGCAAGAAGTCCAAGGTCAAGGAGCTCATCGTCTCCAGCAAAAAGGACGAAAAGGCGGCCGCGTCCGCTGCTCCCGCCGACAAAGCATAGACGGATTTTCTCGGCTTCAACGGGCTGCCTTTTAAAGGCAGCCTTTTTTTTTAGTCTTCAGATTGAAGCGCAAATCGGGGCGCACGGCGTTACACAGGCATGGAAGAACCGCTTTCCTCCACCGGCTTCGGCAGGACAGGGGAGGAACGAGTTGCCTCGCTGCTGCTTTCCGAAGGCTGGAGCCTCTTGGAGCGCAATTATCGAGCCGGCAGGGGAGAGATAGACATTATCGCCGAGCGGGACGGCCTCATAGCATTTATCGAGGTTAAACGCTGGAAAGCTTTTGATTGTTCGGCGCTCGAAAAAGCCTTGAACGCCGATAAAACTCGCCGAATCATCGAAACTTCTAAGATTTATCTGTCGACGTATCGAAAATATAAGAACCGTAGAATTCGATACGATGTCATTTTCCTTTTCCGCGACGGAATTCCGATGCGATTCGAAGGAGCGTTCGACGAGACAGTATGAATAAAAAGGTAACAGCCCGCAGGAATTCCTTGGATTGGGCGGGAAGCAGCCCGGTCGAGGGTGCAGTCACTGGTCCCCCTGGAGCCTCGGCTCGCCAGGATGTATACAAGGTCATCACAATGCGTCATAAATTAGATGACGACAGCTATGTGGATGGAGCCGTGACGAGAATCGCCAGTTTTTTGACCAATCGATTGGACAAGAAGGAAAAGGATGGAAAGTAACGGGAAAAAATCCCCCGGCCGCCAGGGCGAGGGGAACAGGCGGCACAGCCCCCGCCAGACCCAGGGGAGGCACGGGCGTCCCAGCCATGGCCAGGGGGGCAAGACTCCTCGGGACAGTTCGACCCTGGGAGTCCGCAAGGAAGAAAAGAAAACCAATCAGGCGCCCAAAGACTGCGCTCTCTGCGGCAAGCCCATTTTTGACCTTGCCGGAGCCCTGGCGGACAAGGACAGCGGCAATCCCGTGCATTTCGACTGCGCCCTCGAAAGGGTCTCTGCGACCGAGGCGCTGGAGCCGCAGGAAAAAATCGTATACCTGGGTGCCGGCTGTTTCGGAGTCGTGGAATACCGTAAAGGGAACGATGGCAGTTTTGTGGTAAAACGCAGGGTCCGCTGGGAAAAGGAAGGGGAAAAACAAGCCTGGCGCAAGGACCTTTCGTCCTATATTACCAGGATATGATTGCTGCGGCGTTGCATCTTCGGGTACCCTGTCCGCCTTTCGGGTTCACAGCAGCGCCTCTTACAGCAGCGCTTCTTGCAGCAGCTGCAGCGCACTCGATAGCTCCAGAGGCTGGCCTGTAATGAGTAGGGCCTTTGTCGACGAGGATTCCGGCTCCGACGAAACCGATGATATGCACGAGATCCCGCTACCGCTCGCCCCGGGAGTGAGAAACTACATGACCCCCGGTGGTGCGCTCCGAATGATGGAAGAACTGCGCACCTTAATCGACGTAGAACGGCCCAGGGCTGCCGCGGCGCTGGCTGCTGCGGATGCCCAAGCCAAAGCAAAGCCCTTAAGAGAAATATCCCGAATTGACAGACAAATTTCCTATCTCAGCCGCATGAAAGCTCTGCTGGAGGTAGTCCAGCCGCCGGCAAGCCTGGAGCGCATGGTTTTCGGCCTAGTGGCCAGGGTCGATGAAGGAGGCGCCGAGGAGGTTTGCTACCGAATCGTTGGCGTGGACGAGAGCGACCCTGAGCGGGGCTGGGTGAGTTGGGCGAGTCCAGTGGCCAAAGCGCTGATCGGCAAATCCTCCGGCGATCTGGCTGTGGTAAAACTTCCCGTGGGGGAGCGGCGAATGAAGATAATCGACATCGGGTACGCCAAGGAAGAATGAGCGTAATTCCTGTTTTTCCTGAAACTCCTGCTGTTCAAAGTTGCGACGCCCTCTATGAAGAACACCCTGATCCTTCCTGGGCCAGGCGATTCTGGTTTTCACTAGACGGGGCCTGGAATCTTTCCAAAACGGGCAGGGGCGGTAAAAACCCGAGTCTTGCAGAACCAATAGAAGTTCCATTCCCCATTGGAAGCGAAGCCGCGGGCCTCGGATCCAAAGACACGGGAAACTGGCTGTATTCCAGGAATTTTTCGATACCGGACAAGCCTGAACGCCGCTGGATTCTCCATGTGGGGGCTTGCGATTACCGAGCCAGGGTCTTCGTCAACGGGATTGCGCTGGGAGAACATCGGGGAGGCTATTCCTCTTTCTCCATAGATATGAGCAAAGCACTCCGGGCGGGCGAAAACAGGCTGGAAATTCTGGTCGAGGATTCACGAAGCCCCTTTCAGGTGCGGGGCAAGCAGAGCTTCCTACCATTTCCCTTCCTGGTCTGGTATCCGGGCATCGCAGGCATCTGGCAGAGCGTGTGGATCGAAGAAACAGGCCCTGAGTGCCTGGCCGGCGCAAGGCTTGAGCCGGATTTCGACAGCGCGCTGGTACGGGGCAGGGCGTGGCTGGTCTCTGATGCTTGGGAGCTCGATGATCGGCCGGTGGAGTCGAGCCGCAGCATAGCGGCAATGCCTTCGCCTGAAGCCCCACTTAGGCTGGAGGTCTGCCTCAGGCATCCTGATGGTTCCCAATCCTACATTGAAGCCTCCGGGCCAGGTTCAGACGGGCGATTTTCTTTCGAGTTTGGATTCGACCTTGTGGGTGG
>JAEZSM010000027.1 GCA_023421875.1 Spirochaetota bacterium
GGCTTAGGCAGCTCGGCAGCCCGGCAGCCTGGCAGCCCAGTTTTATACCGCAACCATGCTTTCCACAGCACCAGGCTGCCGCACACTCATCTTGCCGTGATTCTCCCCGGGTGGTACTATGAAAAAAACCCCCTAGGAGAGAGTATGGTCATTCTTACCCTGAATTGCGGTTCTTCTTCCGTAAAGTACCAGGTCTACGATTGGGATAAAAAGGATATCCTGGCCACCGGCATAGTGGAGCGCGTCACAATCGGCGGTTCCTCCATCACCCACAAGGCCGCGGGCAAGCCCGACTACGTAGTAGAGCACGAATGCCCCAATCATACCGTGGCCATCGAACTCATCCTGAATACCCTTGTCGATGCGGACTACGGTGTTATCTCTAATATGGAAATGATCAAGGCAGTGGGACACCGGATGGTGCACGGCGGTTCACGCTTCGCCCGCTCATCGATCATAAACGATGAGTTCCTGGATACCTTCAAGGAACTCACCGACCTGGCTCCCCTGCATAACCCTGCCAACCTCATGGGCGTGGAAGCCGCCCGTTCGGTGCTGCCCAATGTGCCTCACTGTGCGGTGATGGACACAGCCTGGCACCAGACCATGCCCGCTTCCTCTTACATGTATGCCCTTCCCCAGGAATGGTACGAAAAGCACATGGTGCGCCGCTACGGCTTCCACGGAACCAGCTTCCTCTACAACGCCAAGCGAGCCGCCGTGCTTCTGGGCAAGGATCCCTTCGAGACCAACCTCGTCATCGCCCACATTGGCAACGGCGCCTCCATCAACGCCGTAAAGAACGGCTGCTCCTTCGACACCTCCATGGGACTCACCCCACTGGAGGGCCTCGTCATGGGCACCAGAAGCGGCGATATCGACCCGGGCATCGTATTCCACATGATGCGCCGCACCGGCATGAGCGCCGCGGATGTGGAAAAGAAACTCAACAAGGAATCGGGGGTTTTGGGAATCACCGGCAAGTGGGCCGACCGCAGGGATATCGAACTGGCCGCCGAGAAGGGAGACCTTGTCGCCCAGCTGGCCCAGCACATGGAAAGCTACAGAATCAAGAAATATATCGGCGCCTATTACGCGGCCCTCGGCAGGGTGGACGCCCTGGTCTTCACCGCCGGAGTGGGCGAGATGGGACCGCAGATCCGCCACTTGGCCACCGAAGGCCTTGCGGACATGGGCATTGTCATCGACGAAAAGAAAAACGCCCTGGCCAAGTGCCGCAACGCCGAGCTGGACATCACCGGCCCCGGCTCCAAGGTAAAGGTTTTCGTCATTCCCACCGACGAAGAGCTGGTAATGACCGAGGACGCCTTTGCCCTCATGAAGGGCAGCTACGACGTCCACACCAACTATCACTATTATTTCGAGAATCGTGACTACGTGAACAAGACCAGGGCCGCCGGACTTGAAAAAGATCTGGCCAAGAAGCCCTGGCTCAAGGACATCATAGCCCAGATTCCCTGAGCCTTCGGTGCATAAAAGCTAGTTTCGGATCCCCGGGTATCGATTCCCGGGGCTGAAACCTAGGACGCTACATAGGGCACCGTCACGCTTCCCTCGGGAAATACGATGAAGTCCGCATCTGATCCCTGGTCTTCCAGGGCCATCCGCACCGCTTCCTCCACTGTGGACGCCTTGCGGGCGAAGAGGCTCGCCACCACCTCATCGGAGAGGCTGGTCACGAAAATTACCTTCTTTTCTGCGGCCACCTTGGCAAAGCCGTAGGCCTTGTGGGCTCCAATGACAAAATTGGCCTTTACCTTGTCCATAATACCCTTGGCCGTGTATCCCGCGTTCATGTAGGATTCGAAAATCTTCTCGCCATAGCCTTCCTTGCACTCGGCCACGACAATCACAGTACCGCCATCCACCGTCGCCTTATCCGCATGGTCCAGAGCTTTCTGGGCCTGGTACAGGTTTATGTCCCTCGGATAGCCCGAAGAAGCGGCGATGGCGATCTTAGTCTTTCGGGGTATGGGCGTCATGTACATCGAATTGCTCACTTCCACCGCTCTATACCAGGCTTTTTCCAGATCGCCGGCCACCACTTCCACCAACTGCCCCGCATCGTCCACCACGGCGTTGACAATAAAGTCCACGCCCACGCTCCGGGCTGCCTGAATCATTTCTAGGCTGATCGGGTTTTCCCGTATCGGCGGCAGATTGTCCATGATCTCCACCATCCGGGCATGGTTTTTTTCCACCGTCTCCTTGCCCGACACGCCGGGGAGAATGGACTTGCGCCCCCCCGAAAATCCGGCAAAGTAGTGGGGCATGACCACTCCCAGAGTTATGAGAAAGTCGGCCTCGTCCACAAGCTTGTTGAGCCAGAAATCGTAGCCCGAGGGCAACTTGCCTTTGAAGACTAGATTGCTCTTGTCCGTCGCGTCATGACTTACCAGCTTGAACCTTCGGCAGAGTTCTTCGCCATAGACCTGGATGTCCTGCTCCCTGGTATGAGGGTCGTGAATGCCCGTAGCGGTGATGAGCGTTACGCAGGAATCGGGAATCCCCGCTTTTTCGATGGCTTCTACCACAGGCGGCATCAGTACCGAGTAGGGCGTAGGTCTGGTAATGTCGTTTACGATGATGACGAGCTTTTTAGGCTTTGCGGCCTTGAGCATATCCAAAAGAGGAGGAGTCCCCTCTGGAGCCGCAAGCACCTTCTTTACCGAGCCAAGGGCGTCCGCCAGCGGTTTTTTCTCCCCGGGCATGACGACTTTGAGTATGCGTTTTTCGTCAAGATCGAGGGGGAGACTGCCTTTTCCGTATTTTAGGTCAAAATGCATCGAAACTACTCCTTAAATCAAGATGCCCGTGGGCAGGGAAACCAGAAGGAATTTTACAAACACCAGGTACAGGGCCGCGATAACACCCACAGCCACTGCTGTGGAGCCGATTATTCTCTTGGCTCCCTTCTTGGGGTGGAAGGCGAACATGATAATAAAGAAGGCCGCAAAGCTCG
>JAEZSM010000071.1 GCA_023421875.1 Spirochaetota bacterium
GCTGGCATAGCTCTTGAGTACAAGGTTTTCGTCCAGCCTGAAGTCTGGCACGATGCCAAAGCGCTGCCTGTCTTCGGGCACGTGGCCGATGCCGGCGGCGATCCTATCGTGGATGCTCATCTTCGTAATATCCTTGCCGGATAGAAGGATAGAGCCTTTTTCCACAGGAAGCATGCCTGCGATGGCGGCTACCAGCTCGCTTTGGCCATTGCCGTCCACCCCGGCTATGCCCAGGATTTCGCCGGAATGGACGCTCAAGGAAAGATTCTGCACGGCGTAAAGGCCCTTGCTTTTGCGTATATAGAGATTCTTCAGCTCCAGGACTGTCTTGCCTGGCCTGGCGGGGGCCTTGTCGGTCTTGAACTTGACCGATCTGCCGACCATCATCTCGGCCATTTCTTCCTCGGAGCTGCTTTGCACATCCACGGTGCCGATGCAGCGCCCCCTGCGCAATATTGTGCAGCGCTCCGCGGCTTCCTTAATTTCCTTCAGTTTATGGGTGATGAGGATTATGGTTTTCCCTTCCGCCTTGAGCCGTTTGAAAATCTGCATCAGTTCGTCGATCTCCTGGGGGCGCAGGACTGCGGTGGGTTCGTCGAATATGAGGATTTCGGCATTGCGATAGAGAATCTTGAGAATCTCCACCCGCTGTTGCATGCCCACGGAGATAGACTCGACCTTGGCCTTGGGGTCGACATCCAGCCCATAGCGGGCCGATAATTCGGCGACACGTTTTTCGGCGGAGACAAGGTCCACGTCTCCGGTCTTAGTCCTGGGCTCCTTGCCGAGAATGATGTTTTCGGTGACCGTGTAATTGTGAACGAGCTTGAAATGCTGGTGCACCATGCCTATGCCCAGCTCGGTGGCCTGATTGGGGTCTCTGATTCGCACTTCCTTGCCCCGTACCAGTATTTTCCCTGAATCGGCGTCGTAGAGGCCGAAGAGAATGGACATGAGGGTGGACTTGCCCGCGCCGTTCTCACCCAGGATGGCATGAACTTCGTTGTCGTACACCCGCAGGGTGACAGCGTCGTTCGCCACGACCCCGGGAAAGGCCTTTGTTATGTCGAGCATCTCTATCGCATAGTCTGGCATTGTGCTCCTCGGAATCGCAGCGCTGGCTTTTTTTTTACTTTATCTTCGGCAGGCTGCAGAAAAAGGGAGGCTTTTTAGACTGCCTCTATTCCAAAAAAGCCCTTCCTCCCCGGGGGGAGGAAAGGCTTCTCTCCTTAGCGTCGATTCAGGATCAATTGTCGCTGGCCTGGAGGTTGGAGGGCACTAGTCCCTTGGCCTTGGCTTCGGCGTAGGTGGGTACGATCTTCACCTTGCCGGCGATTATGTCTTTCTTGACCGCTTCGACCTTGTCCACGATAGCCTTGCTCAGCTCGGGATTGGAGGTCGAAAAGCCCACGCCCTCGTTCTTTGTGTCAAAGGTGACCACGCCGCCTTTGAAGCTGCCGCTCTGGACTGCCTTCAGGGCAACCAGGGTAGAAGTCTCGACGCGCTTTAACATGGAGGTCAGGACTGCGGACTTGTTGCCGGTGTAGATGCCGTCCTGGAATTGGTCGGAGTCGACGCCGATCGCCCATACGTTCTTGCCCTGGACCCTGTACTCCTTGGCCTGGGCTATGGTGCCGTTACCGGTGCCGCCGGCGGCGGAGAAGATGGCGTAGACGCCCGAATCGTACCAGTTCTTGGCCTGGGCCTTGGCCAGCTCGGGCTTGCCCCAGTCGTTGGCGTAGTAATCCACGAATTCGGCCTTGGGCAGAATGGAGCGCACGCCCTGGATGAAACCGACTTCGAACTTTGTGATCGTCGGGCTGGGAATGCCGCCGATGAAGCCGAATTTGGGATTGGCGACCTTGTCTTCTACAGCCTTGAGCGCGGTTGCGACACCCACCAGATAGGAGCCTTCATGCTCGGCGTAGACCGCTTCCATGACATTGGACTGTCCCACCCAGTCAACGTCGACAATGAGGTACTTCTGCTTGGGATACTTGGGCGCCACTTCGATGAGGGCGTCTGACCAGGTGAAGCCGGTGACGATGATGAGGTCGTACTTTTCGTCCGAAGCCTGCATGAGGTTGGGGATGTACATGTCCTGGGTCTGGGCGGTGAGGACATCGTAAAATTTTCCTCGCTTGCTCATGTTTGTCCAGGTGTCGCCGTAAAAGTCCAAAATGCCTTTCCAAGCCGCCTGGTTGAATGACCTGTCATCGATGCCGGTGGCGTCGGTGAGCAGGCGAGAGCTGGGCTGGGCCGAAATGCTGACCGCTGCGGCGAGGATAAGTCCGCCGAGGATCATGAGACGGAAAAATCGTTTCATCTATGCCTCCATAACGATATGGCGCCTATCGGCGCCTGGTTTCGAGTATATGTCGGGCTCGGGTTTCAGTCAACGAAGCCCGGGCGGAAAGGCTGCTGGGGGCAGAGGCAGGCAAGCCCAGCCCGGGTCCTCTTTTACCCAAGGCGATCCTAGCGGGGGCTAAATTTCCGCGATCACGTGCCCGTGGTAGTACTCGTCCCGCAATTCCTTAACCTGGGGGTCGGAGAGGTAATCGTCGAAGCCCATATAGCGGTCGATGACACCGCCAGGACAGAGCTCCACAATCCTGGTGGCAATGGAATCGACAAACTCGTGGTCGTGGCTGGCAAAAAGGAGCACCCCCGGGAATTCGATGAGCCCGTCGTTGAGGGCGGTGATCGCCTCCAGGTCGAGGTGGTTGGTGGGTTCGTCCATGATGAGGAAGTTGGCCCCAGAGAGCATCATCCGGGAGAGCATGCAGCGCACCCGCTCTCCCCCTGACAGTACCCGCACGGGCTTGAGGGCTTCGTCGCCGGAGAACAGCATCCTGCCCAGAAAGGAGCGGATGTAGGTCTCGTCTTCCGAGTCTGTGTACTGCCTCAACCAGTCCACGATGCTCAGGTCAGCGTCGAATAAGAGACTGGAGTCCTTGGGGAAGTAGGATTTTTCCACGGTCTGTCCCCAGTAGACGTCACCTGTGGAGGCTTCCAGCTCTCCCGCCAGCACCGAGAAAAGCGCTGATTTGGAAACATGCTCGCGTCCCACAAAGGCAATTTTGTCATTGCGGTTCACCGAAAGGGAAAAATCCCTGACTACCGAACCGCTGTCGCCGATTCCGATGTTGACAATCTTGAGCACATTGTTGCCGATGTCTCGGTTGGGTTTAAAGCTGACATAGGGAAAGCGCCGGGAAGAGGGCACCATGTCATCCAACTGAAGCTTGTCTAGAATTTTTTTTCTGGATGTGGCCTGACGGGATTTGGATGCGTTGGAAGCGAAGCGCTGGATGAATTCCTTAAGGTCTTTGACCTTGTCTTCCCTGCGCCGTTTCTCGTCCTTCTGCTGTTGGACCAGGATCTTGTTCATCCGATACCAGAAATCGTAGTTGCCCGAGTACATGCGGATGTGACCAAAATCGATGTCACAGGTATGGGTGCAGACGGCATTGAGAAAATGCCTGTCATGGGACACGACGATCACTATGTTGGGAGACTCGATGAGGAATTCCTCCAGCCAGCGTATGGATTCCAGATCTAATCCGTTGGTGGGCTCGTCCAATAAAAGGATATCGGGATTGCCGAAGAGGGCCTGGGCCAAGAGGACTCGCACCTTCAGCGACTCGTCCACGTCCTTCATCAAGGCTTCATGCTGGTTCTCCGACACTCCCAAACCCGAGAGAAGGATGGAAGCCTGGGCTTCCGATTCCCACCCCCCCAGCTCGGCGAACTCCGCTTCCAGCTCGCTGGCCCTTAAGCCGTCGGCCTCGGTGAAATCTTCTTTGGCGTAGATCGCTTCGCGCTCCCGCATAAGCGAAAATAGCTGTTCGTGCCCCATGATGACCGTATCCAGGAGGCGGGATTCCTCGAAGGCGAAATGGTCCTGCTTGAGAACCGCAATGCGGGAGCCCTTGCTTATGTTGATCTGGCCCCGGTCATGGCTGATTTCACCGGAGAGAATGCGCAAAAACGTAGTTTTGCCAGCGCCGTTGGCTCCGATGATGCCGTAGCAATTGCCAGGGGTGAATTTTAGATTGACGTCCTTGAAGAGGCTGCGCTCGCCGAATCCGAGCGCCAAGTCTTGTACTGCTATCACAGAAATAATACTCCCTGTAATCAGGCTTAATTTCAAGGGGGCCGAGCAGGGGCCGGACAAAAACAATCGAGGAAAAGTCCAGCCGGGCTAAGGTTGCGCGCAGAACTGCCCCGCGGCTATTATGGAGTACCCTATTCCCGAGGAGGCGATCATGGTCCACGGACACAAGGGATTTTGGAATATGCTGTTCAAGCTTTTCATTGCCTTGCCCCTTGCCGTTCCAGTGCTCGTTTCTTCCTGCGCGACCGGAGCCTTCATTCCTTCACCGGCCTCGCTTTTTCAGGATTATGTGGAAGAAGAAATCATGAGGGCTGACAGCGAAGGAGAACTTTACAGTCCCGGCCTTAACCAGAAAGCTGCGGAGTCGGCGCTCTTAGCCTCGCTTATCGAACTGCCGCAGCCCTCGACCTATATGTACGAAACGGTGCTAGAACCAGATCCCTGGCACGGCAGGAGCGCTGAGCAGACCGGAATGCCGAGCCTGCAGGAAATCGATAAGGCCGCAGGCGAAGGCTCCGGGACCGAAGTACGATATTTCTTGAACTCTAGATCCGCCGAGGGCGAGGCGCGCGAGATCGCCCGCCGGCGCTTTGAACAGGCATTTGCTGAACTCGATGCCATGGATCGAGGGGAATTAGAGAGGCTAGTGGGTACTCATTCCGCCTTCGACGCGATACAGAATGATTCCGGCAAGGCCAAGAACCTCTCGCTACTAGTAAGCGCGAGCACAAGCTGGAGCAGCAAATACGCTTTTTCCCTCGCTTTTGCCGCGGCGGTCTTCGCCATGGATTCGCAGAGCAGGAATGGACTGAACAACTTAGCAGCGGCCATTCTTGATTTTGGGGAATGGAAAGCAGAAACGAAGGGCTCTTCCCTGGAAGAATACTGGGTAGACGCAAAATCGCTTTACACGACGGCGCTGGAATTGAGTCTCGAAAAGGGCAGGGGCGAATACAGCATCGATTCCTTACCGCAGCTTGTAAACCTGGGCAATCTCCTGGTTGATGCGGGTGCCCTAGAGGAAGCGCGAGGCTGTTTTTTAGCCGCCCGGGGCTTGGATAGCCGATCATGGGAAGTAGCCCTCGGCCTGGCTTCCACCTATATCGCCCAGGGCAATGCTCAAAGGGCTGCCCTGATTCTCCGGGACCCGCGCCTCGAGCGCCCGGCAATCTACGCCGCCGCGGCCCGATCGGAACAAAGCCTTGGTCGAACCGAGTCGGTGGCTGGCATACCACTGGAGTCTCCCGAACAGGTTTATGAACAGGGTATAGCCGCGCTTCAGTCCGAGCCCCTGATGACAGCCGCCGAGTTCGTGGCCGGGCTTGACCAGGAAGAGCGGAACAAGATGCGTTACTTTGTGGAAAACCTGCCGGTCAAGGGAAGCTTTGTTGCCCCTCCTATCACCATTGTGGCCCAATATTCCAGCCTCAAAGCCATCTCCCAGCCCATGGGCATTGGCTCTTTGATGGATTTCTCGGAAGCCCTCGGGCGATATGCCATACGGACCAGCGTATCGATCGCGGAGGATCAGATAGCCATGGCCGAGCGGATGGGCATGGATATCGACATCGGTATCGATCTGGACGATGTGGCGGCTCACCCGGAAAAATACCAGGATTATTCGGCGGATGTTCGGGTATCAGGACAAGAAAATGCCCAACAATACGCCGCTGGTCTGGAGAAGGATGCCGCAGCGGCGGAAGCCGAGCTGGCTACGGGCAAGAGCGAAACAGCCTTGAAGATGGCCTCCACCATAGATCCGGCATTTACAATTCTACGGATGAACCCGGCCGATTATGCCGATCCATTCAACCTTCTTGTCCAGCGCCATAACTTTACCCTGCTCAACAGGAAAACCAACGCATACAAGGGATATATGTTCTCAACCAACAAAAAAGCCCACTTCGCCGTGGAAGGAATTTTGCGCCAAGCGGCCCAGAAGCTTGGCGAGCTGGAAAAAGCAATGGAGAAGGCCACTGAGCTTTTTGACAACGAGAAAGAAGCGGCCGAAAAACGGGGGGAGAACACCGAGAGCGCCGAATGGAAGCTGAAAGAGCACAGGATTCACCAGAAATACTTCACCGAGATGAATTCAGTGGCGGAAAGAGCATGGAGCCAGGCTACTTCGGTGGCTTCGGTCAACTACCTCCAAAAGATCAAACCCCAGGCCGAGGCCTATTACTACGATGTGCTTCGCCATATCGCCCTGATATCCGATCCTGGGGTGAGAGCGGAAAAAGACAGGCAGTTCAGAGCTTCCCTGGACCAGGCCGTGCATTGGGGATTGTGCACGGTACTTGTGGCCTATGGCTCACTGCGATACCACGACGAATGGGACTGCGATTGTGACATTAAAGCCCTTCTCAGCCAGCGCGAAGAGGAGCGAAAGCAATTGGACAAGGAGGAATCGGAGCGGATTGAGCGGTCGATGGAGGCAAAAAAACGTTTCGAGTCAGGGGAAATACCCGATTCCTCTCCACTATTCAAAAAGCTGGATTCCTATGGTACCGACCTGAACATACCGTTTATCCCCTTCCTCTCGGGTCGGGTATCCTGCGCCCGTACCGTAGTCAACCTGGATTTCAAGCTCCCGGTGCCAGGATCTCCGTCGTTTTCCGGCGGCTGGGCGGAATCGGCCTTTACGGGGGCAAGAAACTATAGGGGAAAGGTTTCGGTGGGTCTAAGCGGCGACAGCGCGGCGGGCAAAGTGTCGGCAGCGCTTACGGCAAAGCTTTCGATCGATGTAGACGGGCAGGGTGTGATATCGGACTACAAGGTCGCAGGAGGAGCCAAGGTAAGTCTTTCGGGCAAGGCGGGCGAGCTCGGTGTGGGGGGTGAGGTGTCGGTGGGCGCCGATGGTAATATCGACTCGGATTTTAGCGCCAGCGCTCAAACCAGCCTGAAAAGTAACTTTGGGGAAGCCACGGTCGGCTTCGAGGCCAGCACGAGCCGGGGCAACAGACTCACCGGGAAGCTGGAGCAAAGCCTCGGCCAGATGCAGGAGCTATTGGATGAAGGCTCCAAACAGACCCTGGGAGAGGAATGGGAAGATCATTCTCCAACGAAAGACTTACTAAAGAAGGAGCTCTGGACGGGAGCCTTCGCATTATGAAAGGAAAAACAAGCAGGCTTTTGGTGCTTTCGGATATCCACGGCCATGCCGATATGGCCGGGATTATTGCAGCCCGGCATCCGGGCATTGAAGGAATCCTCATAGCAGGCGATATCACCAATTTCGGGAATGCCGATGCGGTAAGGAGAGTACTGGATGCCTTGAAGCCCCGAGGAGGGATGCAGGGTGTCCATGGGGTCTCGGGCAACTGCGACACCCTCTCGGCAAGACGATATTTTTCAGCATCAGGCTTGGATTTGGAGGCCGGCGGTTTTGAATCCTCGGAGCTATTTATCCTGGGAGCAGGCGGGGGCTTGCGCAGGGCGGGCATCACGAGCTTCGAACGCAGCGAAGGGGAGCTGGAAGCAGCTCTAGGCCCAGGACTCGACGCGGCAAACAAAAAAACAGGACCCCGTCCCAGGACGAAGCCCCTCATCGTCGTAACCCATTCGCCGCCCTACGGCACTAACGCCGACCTGCATGCGGGCATGCACGTGGGAAGCAAGACGTTTTCCCGCCTCATGGGCAGGTATGGCCCGGAAGTATGGATCTGCGGCCACATCCACGAGTCCCGCTGCGTGTCCCTGGAGGACGGTACGCTGGTGATTAACCCCGGTCCCTGCGCTCTTGGCTACCACGCGATACTTGAAATAGGCCGGGAAGGGGAAGATCAGGTGCCGGAACTTAAGGCTTTTCTTTTCTCGCTGTAGCGTTTTACTCAGGGACCCGGCCTTCCGAGGCGGCCTCGGCCGCCTCGGAAG
>JAEZSM010000073.1 GCA_023421875.1 Spirochaetota bacterium
GCGTATGGCTACTCCCCGCTCTCTGGCCTTGTCGGCTACTTCCTTGACCTTCCAGCGGGCGCCGATGTTGCCGGGATTTATCCGAATTTTTGACACCGGATAATCCATGCAGCGAAGGGCGAGGCGCCAGTCGAAATGGATGTCCGCCACCAGGGGCATGGTGCTCAAGGTTGCCAGAATGCCGAGAGCCTTGGCCTGGGCATCGTCTGGAACGGCGAAGCGGAGAAGTTGGCAGCCTATGGACTCCAGCCTTCGAATGCCGGTCAGCAGCGTGGCCGCTTCGGCTTCATTTCCGGTTTCCAAGGGCGGCAGGGGAGTTTTCCACATGGTTTGGATAGAAACAGGCCAATCCCCGCCCATGAACAGGGAACCGACCTTGACGCTGCGCCGTTCGGGACTCATGCCCACTCGCCGAGGCTTAGAGCCTTCGCCTTCTCAGACTGCACCGAAAAGGAAGGCGAGTACGAAGAGCGCTATGGTTTCGCAGAGCCCTACGACGATTAAATAGTTGGAGTAACCCTTGCCAGTCTCGGTGAAGGCGTCGCAGCCGGCCGCCGCCGCCTTGCCCTGGGCGTAGGCCGACATGCCGATCGCCAATCCACCGGCTATGCCGGCTGCGATCACGAAGAAGGGATCCACCGTCGACGCCAGCATCCTGCTCATGAGGATGAAGCCGTAGATCGTCTGAGTAAGGGGTGCCCCGGCAAAGGCGACCAAGAGAAAGGAAGCGGGCTTGTTGGTCATGTAAGAATGTTTCCAGGCCCCTATCGCCGCTTGGCCCGCGATACCCGCGCCGACCGCGGAACCCGTAGCCGCAAAGCCCAGGGCGCAGGCCGCGCCGATCATGGCAAAATTCATACGCTCACTCCTGTGTATCAGTTTCTCCGGGATTTTCTTTTAAGGGGTCATAGGCGTAGCCCGACCACTCCATCCCGAGGTGACTGGAAAACTCCAGCATATTGAGCCGCACTCCGTGCACAAGCACGGAGAGGACTGTCATGAGAAAATTGAGTCCGTGCCCGGCCAGTATTAAGCCCAGGGCTGCAACAAGGCCGACCACGAAGGCCAAAATCCTGCCCCCGGGGCCGCCGACAAGGTTGGCCACCATGCCGTTTACGGTCTGGGATATGGCCACACCGGCCAGGGATACGGCCCAGAGTCGTATGTAGGAAACTATGTCGGCGAACACGCTCACGGTGCCTAAAAAGGTCGGAATTATGCCCTTTACGCCCTCCAGGAGGCTGGAGAAAAACTTGCCATTCCAGGCGCCGAAGGCGAGCACGGCCAGGAAGCCTCCCCCGATGAGACCGAGCGCAGCTCCCGTAAGGGGAAAGCGTGTCGCGTCCACCACAAGATTGAGCACCGCGTTGAACATGCCAATGACCAGGGCCAGAGAGCCGATTTGAGCTATGAACTTGGGATTGGGGAAGTCCCGCTTTATGTTTTTAAGGTGGGCCAAGCTGAGCTGGAGCGCGCCGATGATAAAGCAGAAAATCTTGATATTGGTTCCCGACTCGGGGTTTTCGGCGGAAAAGGCTGGGATTATACCCATCCTGAGAACGCCGGGAAGACTGCCGGCGGGGAGTGCGAACCAGCTGCCGGTGAGGAGACCCCAAAGCATCGTAGTTCCCGAAAGCACGAAAAGAAGCCGAGTAAAATCCCCAATTTTCTTGCCCTTGCGTCGAGCCGAAAAAGCGGCGACCAAGGCGCCGGCGAACATAAGGAAGCCGTAGCCTCCGTCACCGAAGATCATGGCGAAAAACAGTGAAAAGAAAAGGAGAAATGAAGGGGAGATGTCGTATTCCCTATAGCCGGGAACCGTACCCAGAAAGTCGAATACGGGCTGGATTATCCGTATGGCCGGCGGGTTTTCGATTTTCGTGGGGGGCAGCTCTTCGGCCGAGGGTTCGTCTAAAAGCAGCGCCCAGCCTCGGTCCGAAGCCTCGGCCTTCAGGCGATCCGCCTCGGAAACGGGTATGTAACCGGAAAAGTAGCAGAGCGCTTCCTGGGCCGGCATGCCCGCGCGCAACCGTTCGATCGCCAGGGCAGCTTCGAGCCGTTTTATCTCCGCATCCAACAGAGGGATTTCCCCTACCCTTGCGGAAAGCTCGGATTGGAGCCCGTCAATTTCCTTTTCAAGATCTTTTATCCCAGTCAGGATCACGTTCAGCCGCTGTTCGGGCAGGCGCAGCTTTTCCCAGCCTTCGGGCAGGGATACATCGCCTAAAAACACGCGGCGCGCTTTTTTCTTAGGCGCCGTAAGGCTTAGGTACTCACGATCCTTTTCGACCTGGGCCGACGCCCCGGCGTTCGCTTCAGCGATATGCAGCCGCAAGCCCTGGGCTTCCAGCTCCCTGAAGAGCCCGGGATCGAAATCCCCCCAGGAGGCGATCCGCTCGGCCTCCTTGCGATGGCCGGCAAGCCTGTCTTTCATGCCCTGGATCTCCGACTGTCGCTGGAGAATCCTTTCGACGCGCTGGCTCGGGCTTTCTGGTTCATCTAGGGTCGCAGCAAGCGGCTTAACCTTCTTGTCCCTGCTCGAGAGAAGAACGGCCTTGGCCAGGGCTGCTTTTTTAAGCTCCCCTTCCAGGGAAGCGCAGCTTTCGCCCGAGGCCTGGAAGCGCTCCACGTGGGCAATGCCCAGCTTGCGCAGCTGCAGCGGAGCCCTGTGCCTGTCTTTTTCGAGAATGACAAGGACGAATTTGTTCATGGGAGCTATCATGCTTTCTGCTCCTCGACCTTGCGCTTGGACATCTTGCCCCTGACCACCTGGGCTGTTTGCTGATCTCCCAGATAGATGCCGATTCGTTTTATCGCGGCCCTGGTCTGGGGGATCTTGACCTTTTCGAAGAGATTGACCCGTTGAGTAGTGATCCTGAGCTCGTTGGTCAAGAGTTCCTTTTCCTTCTGAACGATGCTGTGCTCGGCCTGTACCGATAGGATCCGCTTCATTGCCTCGACAGCCCTGTCGATCCAGAGCGGCCGGGAATAGAGGTCGTAATCGGCGACTTGGAATTCTAGGGCTTCGAAACTGGGTATGACGACACCGGCGATATTGGTCTCCGAGCTTTTAAGCCTCGATATCCGCAAAAGCGGAAGCCCTTCATTGTCCCTGAACTGTCCTTCCTCGGCAAAGACAGCAATCCACGGCGCCAGTTCTGCTTCCAGGCTCTCGATGCTCGCCTCGAGCTGGGCGAGCCTAGCTTCCACCGTTCGTATCTCCATCTGCAGCTGCTGTTTTTTGAGCTGTAGGGTCGGCAGATAACGGGTATACATCTTGAGGGAATCTTTGAGTTTTTTCTGCTCGTTTTTAGTAAGCTTAATCTTTGCCATTCCCTCTCTCCGATTCTCGTTGCGTGCTGCTATTCTGAAACGGCCGCGGCTTCCGCCTGTACCGCGGTTTTGGGCCAGAATTTCTGGATGAGTTCAGACCGAAGACCAGTCTCCCGGGGTTCGAAGCAGGATGCGAGAATTCTCCATCCCTCGTCCAGAGCCTTTTCCAGCGAGATATTGACCGAAAGATCCATCATTTTCGATTCGAAGAGCTCGCCGTACTGCAAGAGTTTTTTATCCCAGGCCGACATCTGGAATCCCATGGATTTTTTCTCCAGCGTGTCGCGGTAGGCGGAGAAAAGCTTGATCATGCCATCCATGATTGCCCGGTGGTCTTCCCTGGTCTTGCCATTGACCAGCTGCTTGAGCCTGGACAGGGAGCCGAAGGGCTCGATACGGCCGCCGTGGAGATAGAACTGCCCCTCGGTGATATAGCCCGTATTGTCTGGTATGGGGTGGGTGACGTCGTCGCCGGGCATGGTGGTTACCGCGAGGGTCGTTATGGAGCCGGCGCTTTCGAAGTCTACGGCCTTTTCATAGCGGGAGGCCAGCTGGGAATACAAATCGCCGGGGTAGCCACGGTTGGAGGGCACCTGTTCCTGGGTTATGGAAATCTCCTTCAATGCATCGGCGAAGTTTGTCATATCGGTGAGAAGGACCAGGACGTTTCGTCCCTTCAGGGCGAAGCGCTCGGCCACGGCCAAGGCCAGGTCGGGCACCTGGAGGCACTCGACCACGGGGTCGGCGGCGGTGTGGACAAACATAATCGTCTTGGCCAGGGAGCCCCCTTCCTCGAGACTGTCCTTGAAAAATAGGTAATCGTCGTACTTGAGCCCCATCCCGCCCAGGATTATCAGGTCTACCTCTGCCTGCATGGCTATCCTGGCCAAAAGCTGGTTGTACGGCTCGCCGGATACCGAGAAGATGGGAAGTTTCTGGCTTTTGACAAGGGTGTTGAAGAGGTCGATCATGGGGATGCCCGTGCGGATCATCTCCCGGGGGATTATGCGCTTGTAGGGATTTACCGAGGGACCGCCGATGGAAATGAGGTTGTCCGTAAGCCTCGGCCCTCCGTCCCTGGGACTTCCTGCCCCGTCGAAAATCCTTCCCAGGAGATTGTCGGAAAAACTCACCTGCATGGGATGACCCAAAAAGCGCACCTCGTCGCCGGTAGAAATGCCACGGCTGCCGGCAAAAACCTGGAGATACACCAGCTCCTTGTCCAGACGTATTGTTTCGGCAAGGGAAACGCCGTAGCGGCTTGTCACCTCGGCCAGCTCGCCGTAGGCCACGCCCTCGGCCCTGACTGAAATTACGTTGCCAACGATGGATTCGATATGGGAATAGAGCTTGTTCATCCTTTACTCCAGCCTGAGCAGCATTTTTTTAGCCCCCGAGCCGTAGCGGGGATTCCGGGCTGCCAGCGCTTCCCTAATCGTCCGTAACGAGGACTGGTAGAGATCGCTGTCTTCGGCAGCCCCGTTGAGGTCCAGGAAGGACTGTCTGAGTTCGTAGAACCAGCCGCGGGCATCGTCCTTGTCCTTGAGCGCCAGCTCGGCTCCCAGGATTTCCAGCACCAGGTGGAACATGAATTTCTGTCTCTCCGGCGATACCGAAGCGTCCACCGGATCGAAGGAGTTCTGCTGAAGGTATACGGCGTCAAGGAACTCGCCTTTTAGGTAGAGGATGTAGTCCTCCAGGCTCGTACCCTCCTCCCCTACCACCTTCATCATGGCTTCCACCTCCGAGCTCCGTTCGAGGAAGGAGTGGGCGTAGACGACCACGTCCTTGGGCATGATTCCCGGATACTTGGACCAGGAATCCAGGGGATGGATAGCAGGATATTTACGTGCGTCCGAGCGTTCCCGGGAAAGACCGTGGAAGGCTCCGACGACCTTCAAGGTAGCCTGTGTGACCGGTTCTTCGAAGTTGCCGCCGGCGGGGGAAACCGTGCCGCCGATGGTCACTGAGCCATGGGTTCCGTCGGAGAGCCGTACAATGCCCGCCCGTTCGTAGAAGGCGGCGATGACGGATTCGAGATAGGCTGGGAAGGCTTCTTCGCCGGGTATCTCCTCCAGCCTTCCGGACATCTCGCGCATAGCCTGGGCCCAGCGGCTGGTGGAATCGGCCAGGAGCAGGACGTCGAGGCCCATCTGCCGGTAGTATTCGGCGATCGTGACGGCGGTGTACACCGAAGCCTCCCGGGAAGCGACGGGCATGCTGGAGGTGTTGCAGATTATGATTGTCCGTTCCATGAGCGAGCGGCCCGTGCGGGGGTCGCTGATCTCGGGGAATTCCTTGAGGGTTTCGACCACCTCGCCAGCCCGTTCGCCACAAGCAGCCAGGATGACGATGTCCACGTCGGCGTTCCGGCTCGTTACCTGCTGCAGTACCGTCTTGCCGGCGCCGAAGGGTCCGGGGATGCAGTAGGTGCCGCCCTTGGCCACCGGAAAGAAGGTGTCGATTATCCGGTTCTTGGTCACCATGGGATGTTCGGGCTTCAGCCTTTCTACGTAGCAGTCCACCGCGCGCTTAACCGGCCAGCTGAACATCATTTTTACATCCCGCTTTGCGCCCCGCTGATCCTGAACCTGGGCTATCACATCGTCAACGCCGTAGTCACCCGCCGGAACAATGTCCAGAAGTTTCCATTCTCCGAAAAAGTCGAAAGGCAGCATTATTTTATGGGTAAAGTGCAGCTCTGGCACCGAAGCGATACAGTCGCCGCGCCTTAGCGTATCGCCTGGCTTGGCCAGGGGTGTAAAGCTCCAGCGTTTGCTCCGGGAGAGCGCCTTGAGATAGACCCCCGATTCAAGGAAAAAGCCCTTCTGTTCGGCAATTTCCGGCAGTGGGTTTTGGAGTCCGTCGTAGATCTGCCCCAGAAGTCCAGGACCGAGTTCCACCGAAAGCATCTCGTCTGAAAATTCCACCTCGTCGCCGATGCGGATGCCCTTAGTGATTTCGTATACCTGGGCCTGGGCCTCGCTGCCCTTGACCCGGATTACCTCGCTCTTCAGCCTTTTCCCGTTGGAGAGAACATAGGCAACCTCGTTCATGGCTACATTGCCCTGAAATCCTATGGATACCATGTTCCCGTTCACTGCGACGATGCGGCCGCTCTTTTGGCTCATGCCCTTTCTCCCGGGGTATCGGCGGCGGCTTCACGTCTCGCCGTGCCGAAAATTTCTTCGTAAAGCCTTCTGTAACTGTCCTTGCCCGCCTCTGCGGCAAGACCATGAAGACGCTCGTTTATTAACAGTTTAATTCTATATGATACAATAAAATCAAGATCGAAACCACTCAAGGCCGAAAGCCGTTCAACCGCTGACCAGCGTTCTTTTTCTATGCCGATCTCCGCCTTGAGCGGATCATCGACGCCAAAGCAGGCGACGGCAGCCTTGACCGCCTCATCGGCCTGCCCGCCCTCCCGAAGATAGGCTTCCTCGTTTTTTCCGCCGGACCTGGCCCTGAGCCTGGAGAGTTCGTTCTTGAAGCCCCTATCCCAGACTAGAAAGGACTTCAAAAATGCGGAGCGTATGCAGGGAAGGCTCAACTGGGTGTCGGCGGTACCGCCGGAGCCATGGGCGGCGTTGCTGCCCTCCAGAAAGCAAGGAACGGCCTCTGTCTCCAGGTAATCCTTGGGATTCATCAAGCGCTTGCAGAAACCGAGAAAATCCTGGCTGCTCAGGGGCACGGGGGTGCCAAAAAGAAGGCCCGGAAGGCTGGAGGCCAGATACCAATAACGGCTCACGACTCCCTGCCCTCCTCGAGGGCGGCCTTAACGCACTCGCCGAGCCTGGCGTTGACCCTTGAGGACAGAATCTCCGCTACCGCCTCGGCGGAAAAATCGTAGCGAAGGGAAGATCCTTCCACGGAAATATAAAAGCCTGCGTCCACGGCGTTGAAGGGCTTGAACAGGACCTTTTTGCCCAATTCCGCCGAGAGGCGGGCAGCCAGGCTCGAGTCCAGGGATTTCAAGCTTTTTTCAGGCAGAAGGACCGAAAGGTCCTTTTCCGTTCCATTGGCCATCAGGGTGAGTATCTCGGGCAGAATTTTCTCCAAAAAGGAACTGGAGAAAAGCTCGTCGGTGCTCTGCTTGATGGCTTCGCGCATGAAGCGCTCTACCTTTTCCCGCAGCGCCAGAATGCTGTCCCTGGAAGCCTGAACCAGTGCCAGCCTGGAAGCGTTTTCCTGGGCTTCGATCTTGAGTTTGGTCGCCGCATCCAGTTCCGCGGCCCTGGCTTCCGCCGACGCGATTATCGACTCTGCCTTGGCCCTGGCTTCATCCAGGATGGCCTGCGCCTCTTTGCGGGCCTTGTCCACACCTTCGGTTTTAATCCTCTCGAGAAGCTCCTGAACCTGTAGTTCCATACGAACGCTATCCTTGTCTTGCGACTGTAGAAATTTGGGCGGAAACGCTCACCGTAGGCTTCGCGTATTCTTTACTTGTAGTATTTTATAAACCCCCCAGGGGCTGACGTCAATCCGGAAGGGGGGCTTTAACTGCAATTTCCCCGATTTGAGCTCCATGCCAGCCTTGACTAAAGCAGGGGTAAAATTGTATGTATTTCATCATCCTGGCGCGACCGTCGTACTGCGACGACCACGTTCATGGAGACTGCGACCGTCGTACCGCGACGGCCGCTTTAAGGAGACCGCCCTGTCCTTCGGCAATAGCCGGAGCAGCACGACGGTTTCCTGCAAACTCGCGTCGCTGAAAGCGACGCACTACGATCGCGACCGTCGTATAACGGCTATTACCCCAGCCTTCCAAGCTGGAGACGTGGGTTCGACTCCCATCGGTCGCTTATTCCTAACCGGCAGATATTCTCCATTCAAGCCTTTGCCCTTAGCCAACGA
>JAEZSM010000137.1 GCA_023421875.1 Spirochaetota bacterium
GCGGCTTCTCATTGAGATGCCGAACTCTGCTTGGAAAGGGTGCGCTGGTAACTGGCGTTTAGGTGCCTTTCCATGGCCTGGTAGGATTGCTCGGGGTCTCGGGCGGCGATTGCCTGGTAAATGCGCCGGTGCTCCTCCAGGGCATGGCGGTGGTCCTCGGTGGTGCGGGGCGCGTCGCTGTATGTCTTGGTGATCGATTCCATAATGATGGGAATGATGCGGGTTATCACCGGATTCTTCGTGGCCTCGGCGATACTCCGGTGAAAATCCAGTTCCGCTTCGATGTTAACCTTATTCTGAAGGACGATATCCTCCATTTCCTTGACGCTGGCCCTGATGACCGCCAAAGCTGCATCGTCGGCGTTCTGGGCCGCCAGCCGCGCCACGCCCGGTTCAATGATAATACGAGCTTCAATGAGCACCAGCCGCATATTGGGATTGATGACGAAGTCCAAGCCAAGAGGGTCTTCGGAGATGCCGGGCATTTGGCGCACGAAGGTGCCCTTGCCTCGTCGAATTTCGATTATTCCCTGGGATACCAGGACTTTGACAGCCTCACGTACGGTGGGTCGTGATACGGCAAAGTGTCCGCAGAGTTCCATTTCGTTGGGAAGCTTTTCTCCCGGCTTGAGTTTATTGTCCCTGATGAGCGCTTTGATGTGGGCGGCGACTTCTTGAGAGCGGCGGGGTTCCATTGAAAGATTTTTGTACATTGCCTTCCTCGTCCGGTTCAGGCCGGGGTTTCTGGTTCATTATATACCATCTGACAGAGAGGGCAAGCGCCGGGAGGTCAGACCTCATACCACCCGGCAAACGAGGAATTTAAAAAGGGACCGGGTTTTATAAAAATTGTCTCAATCTTCCAGAAACGCGGTTTCCTCCGGGCGGGCAACCACATGGGGACAGCCGGCACCGAGCAGCGCTTCGACGTCCTCGGTTTTTTTGCCCTTGATGGCGCTGAGTTCTGCTGAAGAAAAGTTTGTAATGAGCTTGACTTTTCCGTTGACCAAAATTACCGAGTCGCGGCCGAAATCCCCTTCGACATCTACAACACCCCGGGGCAGAAGGGACTTGTGCGCCTTCATGGCTGCCAGGGCTCCTTCGTCCACACTGACGCTGCCCTTGGGCTGGGAGTTTTTGAGCCAGCGTACCCTGTTCTTGAGGGCGCCTTCGGCGTCGAAGAGGGTGCCGATCGGCTCGCCGGAGAGGAGCCTGGCGATTACCCGGGGCTCCCGGCCGTGGGCTATGACCACCTTGCAGCCAGCGTCCCTGGCAATTTCCACGGCGGCCAGTTTTGTTTTCATGCCGCCGGTGGAAAATTCTGAGCCCCGGTCGCCGGCAAAGGAGCGCTGCTCCCCGGTGAGCCTGCGCACGTAGGGCACCGGCTTGGCCCGGGGATTAGTCCTGGGATCGGCGTCGTAGAGATAATCCACGTCCGAAAGAATAATTAAAAGGTCTGCCCCAATTTTGCTGGCCACATAGGCCGAGAGCCTGTCGTTGTCCCCGAAGGCGTTGCCGATCTCCGCGGTGGACAGGGTATCGTTTTCGTTAAAAACAGGGACAACCCGCTCGGCCAGCAGGGTTTCTATGGTCGCCTGGAGGTTGAGATAGGAAGCCCTGTCGTCCCAGGCGTCTCGGGTTACCAGGAGCTGGGCGGCGGTGAGCCCGTAGACGCCGAAGGCTTTTCGGTATTCTTCCATTAAAATAGGCTGGCCGATAGCGGCGCAGGCCTGGCGCATTTTTACCTCGGTAAGCCGCTTCGCGATGCCCAGCTCCCGGGCGCCCATGCCTATGGCGCCGGAGGTGACAAGTATCAGCTGCTTGCCGGCGGCCACGAGCTGGGAAAACTGCTCGGCCACCTGATGGATATAGGCGCTGTCCACACCTGGCCGGCCTGCCTCGGCCCCGCTGGTTTTGTGGGAGCGGGTAAGCCGGTCAGGGGCGTCTTTGGGTTTTGTTATGGTCGCGGTACCAATTTTGACCACGATCCGAGCCGCCGCGGCCAGGGCGGCCCTGGCCGCCCTGGCCGCGGCTTCCTCGTTGCCCAGCTCTGTGGCAGGTGCGTTCAAAGCATCAATCTGCGCCATATCACAACCCCTTTTCGTCCAGCGGAAGGTCCTTGTGCACAAAGCCCCGCCTGCCCGATGCGTAATCGGCCACTATCTGGCCTGAGCCTTCCAGAAGCCACTTATAGCTTAATAAACCCTGAAGCCCCATAGGCCCCCTGGCATGGAGCTTGCCGGTGGAAATTCCCACCTCGGCTCCCAGTCCGTAGCGGTATCCGTCGGCAAAGCGGGTGCTGGCGTTGTGGTACACCGAGGCGGAGTCCACTTCCGCCATAAAACGGGCGACGGCTTCGCCTGAAGCAGACACTATTGTGTCGGTATGGCCCGAGCCGTATTCATTGATATGCCCGATGGCATCTTCCAGGGAATCGACGATTTTTACCGCCATGCGCATGTCCAGGTACTCCACGGACCACTCGTCGTCGTTTTTAACCGAATATGCCGGCAACTCCAGCCCAGCATCGGCCGAGGGCTCGGAAGTGCCGGCGCCGGATGCTTCCTGCGCAAGCACAGCTTCGCAGCGGGGGCAGATGTCCAGGCGGACCCCCGCCTTGTCCAGGGCAGAAAGAAGGGGAAGCAGCTCCCGCTTCGCAAAGTCCTTGTGGACGAGCAGCACTTCCGCGGCGTTGCAGGCGGCGGGGTATTGGATTTTTGAGTCAATGGCCAGGGCGCTGGCCATGGCGGGGTCGGCATCCTGGTGAATGTACACATGGCAGACTCCGTCGGAGTGGCCCAGGACGGGAATGCTGCTCGTGGCTTGGATGCGGGCGACAAACTCCTTGGATCCCCTGGGGATCACCAGATCCACATAAGGGTCCAGGCGGAGAAGATCGCCGATTTCCTGTCTGGTTTCCAGGGCAACGAGCCAATCGACAGGAAGGCCGGCGCTCTCGCCTGCCTGGGCGATGATCGCCGATAGAACACGGTTGGTTTCCCGGGCTTCGCTGCCGCCCTTGAGGACGATGGCGTTGCCGCTTTTTGCGGCAAGGCAGGCCATCTGCACCAGGGCGTCGGGCCTGCTCTCAAAAATTGTGGCTATGAGCCCGATGGGACATGATACCCGACGCAGCACCAGCCCTTCGTCCAGAAGACGAGCTTCCAACACCTTGCCGCAGGGGTCGGGCAGTTTCACGAGGGCTTCAATACCCTTTAGGGCTTCGTCGATCTTGGAACCCTTGAATCCCAGCCGTTTGAGAAGCGGCAGAGGAAGTGCGGAACGCTCCGCCGCGGCAATATCTGCGGCGTTCGCCGCTTCGATCTGGGTTCTGGATTCATCGATGCGCCGCGCTATAGCGCTCAGCGCCCTGTCCTTGACCTCGGCACCGATGCCAAGAAAGGCCGCGGCTGCCTTGGAACCCAGCCGGACTCTCTGTTCTGTATCCATGGTCGCCAGCGTATCAGAAAAAAATACCGTAGCCAACAGGAGAGCCGCCGCTACGCCCAAAGCCAAGGTTGACGAACTCTGGCCTGGGATATACCCTTTTACAAAGAAGTCGCTGTAACAATTCCGCTTTTGGGAGGACGGTATGGAAAAAGCAAAATCCTTCAACAAGGAAACCGATTATTTCAATGCCGGTTCCGGGACCTTGGCCATAAGCTTTCTCGGGCACGGATCTTTGGCCATGGAGTTGGGCGATTTTGTTATCTATATCGACCCGGTGAGCGATTACGGAATCTTTTCCAAATACCCCAAAGCCGATCTGATTCTCGTCACCCACGAGCATGCAGACCACCTGGATGCCGGGGTGATAAAAACCTTGAGCAAGCCTGCCACCAGGCTCATACTTTCTCCGCCGGCAAGGACCAAGCTGGGAGCCGGAGAAATTTTGCATCATGGGCAAAAACATAATATTCTTTTACCCGGCTGGAACAGCGAAATCGAAATCGAAGCGGTGCCCGCATACAATATCAGTCAGGGAAGAACTCATTTTCACCCCAAGGAACGCAGGGACAACGGCTATATCCTCGCCGTCGGTACGCTGCGCATCTATCTGGCGGGCGACACCGAGGATATTCCCGAGATGAGCGATCTCGGCCGCATCGACATAGCCTTCCTGCCGATGAATCAGCCCTATACGATGCTTCCGGAACAGACGGCCGCCG
>JAEZSM010000190.1 GCA_023421875.1 Spirochaetota bacterium
GGAGAGAGAGGATCGGATGGATCGGTAAGTTCTTTGAAGAAATCACAGCTATGAAACAGCAAGACTACCAGTACAAGGAGTATTTGGAATCGAAGAACTTTACTGTCCTGAAGCCTTTTCACCCTAAATCCTCTATATGCCCGAGGATTCAAGGAACAAGGGCATAGAATATTTTAACATAATTATTTACTCCACAAATATTTTACTTTCCTCATTGTAAAATTGATTCTCTGTATTGTAAAGCCATAAGTTTATTATATACATATTATTCCTTGCGCCCTTTCCCCTTTCCCATTACACTTTGTAAAAATGTACGTACAACCCATTGCCGAGGCTAAGGCTCCGGTTCAGCTCGCGCAGAATAAGATTAGGCCGCCGGTGGTGGCTTTTTTCCGCCTGATATCGCCGCTCTACATGAAGGCTGCTCTGGGATTTTCCAGGGTGAGGCTGGTTCATGGGGAGCGCCTGGCCCAGGCTTATGCCGATTTTTTCCAAGGCAAGACGAGGCTCCTCATCGCGTTTCGCCATCCCTACGGTGATGAAGCCCAGCTGATGGCCTATGTGATAGGCAGGCTGATCACCAAGGAGGCCAAGGCTAGAGGGATTGAGCTTGGGCAGAAACCTCACGCCCATTTTGTACACGGCTACGAGGTGCCGCTCTGGGCGGGAGCCTTCGAGCGCTGGCTTTTGCCCCGGGTGGGCGCCCTGCCGGTCTACCACGCCAAGTTCGACAGTCTGAGCATCAAGCGCATACGCAACCTGATGAAGGACGGGCAGTATCCCATTTCCCTGGCGCCGGAGGGGCAGGTTTCCTATTCCAGTGAGGAAGCTCCCAGGCTGGAATCGGGGGCGGCAAGGATCTGCCTCTGGTGCGCCGAAGATTTGCGCAGAGAGGGGCGGAGCGAAGACGTGGTCCTTTTGCCCATTTCGATTCACCATCGCTGGCCTAAGACTACCGAGAAATCCTTGGATGCCCTCATTGCGGCTATGGAGGGGGAGTGCGGCCTCGCCCAGGCTGAGGGCGGGACGAGCCGGTTTGGGCGATTGAAGCGCCTGGGCGAGGCCGTGCTGGCGGTGGTCGAAGATCAGTATCGGCATTTCTACGGCGCCGAGCTGCCTGACAGCGGCGCACTTTCCAGCGCCCAAAGGCTCTCCAGCCTGCGCCAGGCCGCGCTAACAACCGCCGAGCACTGCTTTCACCTCAAACCCGAAGGCGACGAAATTCATCGGGTTTACAGGATCCGCCAGACGGGCTGGGACAGGATTTTCAGGACCGACTTGGCCGAAACGGCGGTTTCGCATCCCACATCAGCCCTGCATCGGAGCATGGCTGACAGGCTGGCAGGCGAAGCCTGGTACGCTTCCCGGCACATGGAACTGGTAGACCTGGCCTATTATCTTGATCTGGATCGGCTCAAACCTGAGGATCCCCTAGAACTTTATATAGAAACTGCCCAGAACTATTACGATTGGATTTCCCGGCTCAAGGGCGGCAACATCTCTCATAGGAAAAATCTTCGCCCCAAGGAAGGAATAGTGATCGTCGGCACGCCCCTGTCTGTCGCCCAGACGCTGAAACCCCTCAGCCTCCAGACCAAGCCGGGCAAAGCCGCGACCGAGGCATTGAATCAAGCCCTTATGGGAGAATTCCTGGCTTGTATCGAAGAAATACGGCACGCCAGGGTTGAATAATAATCTACTGTGTTATTTTTACACACCTATTTGGCCGTTTTTAACACGTTTGAGTAAATTCCACCCGCCTCTGCTGGGAGTTCATAAATCTTTTGTTCCTGAAGCCCAATTTTTCCATGCCCCTCATCCCTAAAATTCCAAAAATCCAACACTCGATCCCTAGCTATAATTTATTTATAATTATTTATTCCTTATATTATAATGCTTTTCCTGTTAATCATGAAACTTCCTGTTATCCTGTCCACATTTGGCACGCCTATTGCTTATATATTAGTGGACGCCCAAAAGGGGTCCCGCACGGATCGGCAGCCCGTGAGGCACAAGCCTTCCGGCGAAACAATAACCTAAACCTTTTTGGAGGTACTGTATGAACAATCTAACCCTTTATGGTAACAACCCCTTCGATCTCATCGATCACCTTTTCTCGAACGACGAGCTTCTTTACTCAGGTTTCAGGACCCCCGCGGTGGACATCAGCGAAGAGGACAACCGCTACCTAATTGAGGCAGAGCTGCCCGGGCTTTCCGAGAAAGATGTAAAGCTCGAGCTCAAGGACGGCATCCTCTACCTCTCCACCGCCAAGAAGGAGAGCAAGGAAGAGAAGAGCTCTAAGAACCGCTGGCTGCGCAGGGAGCGCAGGGAGTTCCAGTTCTCCCGCTCCTTCGACCTTCCCGACAACATTGATGTTGAGAAGATCGAAGCCACCTTCCGTGACGGCCTACTCACCGTCACCTTGCCCAAGAAGGCCGAGGCTGCTCCCAGGCTGGTGCCTGTAAAGGCTGCGTAAGTAGAGTGCAAGGCAGCGGTGATGCTGCCGTTTAGGGGCCGACCGGGATTCATCCCAGCCGGCCCCTTTTTTATTCGTGGAGGTGAGTAGAATTGAATTAGTATGTCAAGCAAGACTTCGACTATTTATCAAAACTTCGTTATTCAATCGTTATCAAAACTTTTTTCCCAAATACTTCCGCAACCTTACCAATGGTCGACAAACGGATATCTTCGGTATGGTTTTCCATCCGGGAGATTACACTCTTTTTCGTGTTTAAGCGAGATGCCAGCTCTTCTTGGGTCATCCCTTCTTTTTTCCTCAACTCTTTAAGCAGAAGCCCCACCTTGAACTCTTCATAGCCGGTTTCATAGTTCTTTTCGAATTCGGGGTCCTTTTTCTTCCGGTTCTCTATATATACGGAAAGATCGCTCATATTTTTCTCCTCTTCAAATAGTCGTCCCGATACTTCTCAGCTCGGGAAATTTCATCCCGGGGTGTTTTCTGGCCTCTTTTGCCAAAACCGTTTGTTAAAATCACCAGTACGCAAAACCCAGGTTACTTTTTGTAATTCTTTACTAGAAATAGAATCAAAGAATTCTTCCACTGGACATCGCCCTTCAGTTGTCCTGTAGAAGATTATCTTTCTTTTCATGATTGAAAGTTAGCATATATGCTAACATGCGTCAATAAGAAGATTCAGATTATTAATGTGACTTTGAAAGGGGTTGTCCAATAAGTTGGACAGCCCCTTTATTTGCCCTCAACGTCGCATCTTGGCCTGACACCCACCCCTGCACACCAACGAGCCCCCTTACGCACACCTTTCTGCCCCTCTTCCCCAAGTTGGCCCATGTACTGCAGAATCCACTCTCGTACTAAATTTTCGGAGGTGGGGTGAATGGCGAAGCGGACTATCATAGAAGTGAATCAGGATCTCTGCGACGGCTGCGGCGCCTGCGAAATAGGCTGCCCCGAAGGAGCCCTCAAGGTGATAGGCGGCAAGGCCAGGCTGGTCGGCGAAAGCCTCTGCGACGGCCTAGGCGCTTGCATTGGCCACTGCCCCCGCGGCGCCATCCGCGTTACCCAGCGGGACGCCGATTCCTACGACGAAGTCGCTGTATTGGATAAAATCATCCCCCAAGGCGACGCTGTGCTTCAGGCTCATTTCGCGCATCTGGATCATTTCGGCCAAGACCTTTACATCGAACAAGCCATTGAAAAACTGGATAGTCTAGGTATTGACGTGCCTCAGGGCTTTGAAAAATTCCGCAAACCCGCCCAGCCTAAGTT
>JAEZSM010000195.1 GCA_023421875.1 Spirochaetota bacterium
GGGTAGTAGGAGTATGGTCGGCCCTGATCGCCCTTTTCTATCTCTATACCGCGGTGTTCGGCATAATGCAGCCGCGTATCCAGCGGGGCGTGCACATGCTCTTTCTCCTTCCAATGGCTTTCCTTCTTTTTCCCGCAACCAAGAAAAACTCGCCGGTGGACAAGCCCAGCTTTTTGGACTGGGTGCTGGCTCTCGCCTCCATAGTGCCGGCTCTTTACATAATCATCTATAACGAACCGCTGAACATGAGAATGCAGATGGTTTCCTCGGTGGACAGCCTGCAAGTGGTCCTGGGAACTATCAATATTCTCTTGATCATTGAAGCCATACGGCGCGTTGTCGTGCCTGCCATGGCTATCCTTGTGGCGGTCTTCATCCTCTACGTCTTTGTGGCTCCCTACCTACCGGGAATTTTTTACTCCCGGCCTCTGCGCTTTCCCCGACTGGTAGAGATGAACTACCTGCTCACGGACGCGGGTATCTATGGAGGAATTACCGGCGTCACCGCCACCTTCGTGGCCATCTTCGTCATTTTCGGCTCCTTCATGGAGACGACGAAGACCGGAGCCTTCTTTACCAATTTTGCCACCAAGGTGGCCGGACGCGGCCCCGGAGGACCGGCTAAGATCGCCGTGGTAAGCTCGGGGCTCTTTGGATCCATCTCCGGCGTGGCCTCGGCCAATGTTTACGCCACAGGTACCTTCACTATCCCTTTGATGAAAAAGCTGGGCTACAGGCCACAGTTCGCCGGGGCAGTGGAGGCCGCAGCCTCCACCGGCGGTCTGATCATGCCTCCCATCATGGGCGCCGGCGCCTTCGTGATGTCGGAAATCACCAACATCCCCTATGCAACCATCGCCCTGGCCGCAGCCCTGGGCGCGATTCTCTACTACGTGAGCATCTACTGGCGTGTCCACTTTGTAGCGCTTAAAAATAACCTAAAGGCGATGGATCCCAAGGACATGATTTCCTGGAAGCAGGTTCTGCTGGATTCCTACCTCCTGCTGCCCCTGGTCGTCCTCATTGCCTTCCTCATCATCGGCTATTCGCCCTTCGGCGCCTGTACCTATGCGATAGGAACCTCCTTCGTCCTGAGTTATCTGCGTAAAGATACGATACTCACCCCTAAGAAGCTGTTCCAGATTTTTGAAAAATCCGGCTACAACTGCATCATGCTGGGGGTTACCTGCGCTGGTGCCGGCATGGTGGTAAGCGTGGTCACCTACACCGGCCTGGCATTGGGCATCGCGACGGCCATACAGAGCTTCTCGGGCGGGTTCCTGCTTCCGGCCCTCATTCTGGTCATGATCACCTGCCTGCTTCTGGGCATGGGCCTGCCCTGCACCCCGGCCTACATCATCGCGGTCACCATAGGCGGACCTGCCATGATGGCCCTGGGCATCCCTACGCTGCCGGCCCACCTTTTCGTTTTCTACTTTGCGATAATGGCGGAGGTGACTCCCCCCGTGTGCATAGCCTCCTACTGCGGGGCGGCGATCGCGGGCACCAAGCCCTTAGCCACGGGCGTCGAATCCTCCCTCATCGCCATCATGGGCTACCTGATTCCCTTTATCTTCGTCTACAACCCGGCATTGATCCTCCAGGGGACTCCCCTCGATATAATCGCCACATTCCTGCTGGGCATGATCATATCCGGACTTTGGGCGGCCACTTTCTCGGGCTATCTTTTCAGGCGCATAAACATGATCACCCGCGTCCTGCTGGGGCTTATTACCTCTGGTTTGGTCGTGCTCGTATGCACGGTTTCCATCATGAGCCAGCTTATGCCCCAGATAGCAATCATCGTGCTCGGCCTCGCAGCCATCGCGTTCTTTCTGGCCTTGAACAAAAAGGCGGTCAAAGCCCTGAAGGTAGAGGTCGCATGATTGTCAAGGGCGGCTACGGCAGCTATGGCCAGGACCTGGGCATCCTCATGCTGGATACCCGGTTCCCCCGGCTCACTGGCGACATTGGCAATGCCAGGAGTTTTCCCTTTCCGGTCCGCTACAAACGGGTAGAAGGAGCTTCGCCCAAGCGCGTAGTGGAGGAGGGGGACCCTCTGCTGCTGGAGCCCTTCATCGCCGCGGCCCGGGAGCTTGAGGCCGAAGGAGTGAGAGCAATTACCACGAGCTGCGGCTTTCTTGCCCTCTTTCAGAGGGAGTTGGCCGCCGCGGTGCATGTTCCCCTTTTCAGTTCCAGCCTCCTGCAGATACCCCTGCTCTACGAAATATTCGGTCGAAAGGGAAAGGCGGGGGTGTTGACCGCCCGGGCTGCCTCGCTTACAGAGCGGCACTTCCGGAGCTGCGGCGTTCAGGGAATTCCCCTGGCAGTGGCAGGGATGGATGAAAAGCCTGAGTTTACCAGGGTTTTCCTGGACAAGTCAGAGCCGGGAACAGTACCACAGCTGGATACCGCCAAGGCCGAGGAAGAGCTTCGCGCCGCGGCCTCAACCCTGGCGGAACAGGAACCCGAAGTGCAATTTGTCGTGCTGGAGTGCACGAATATGCCACCATTCAAAAAAGCTATACAGGAGTCCTGCGGAAAACCTGTATACGACATAATCAGCCTGGCCGGATTCATCCATTCCGGCCTGCTGGCAAGCTGAGGCGGTTTATGACTGAGCATCGTTGCGATGTTGCGATTCTGGGAGCGGGAGTCAACGGCTGCTCCATTGCCTACGAACTATCCAAGCGGGGCAAGAGCGTCATTCTGATCGACAAGGTTGTCCTGGGAGCCGGGGCGTCTGGCTCCTGCGACGATATGATCCTTCTGCAGTCCAAGAAGCCGGGAATTCTCCTCGAAATGGCCTTTAAAAGCCTGGATCTCTTCGAGGGTCTAAAAACCGAGCTCCCCACGGATATCGAGTTTGAAACCCGTGGCGGAACGATCCTCATCGAAGACGAGGAGCATCTCTCCATAATGGAAGACTTCGTGGCCAGTCAGAACAGGTACGGACTGGAAGTAGAGATAATTGACCGGAAGCGTCTTCTCGAACTCCAGCCCCTGGTGGCCGAGGACATCATCGCTTCCACCTACAGTGCCAGGGATTCCCAGGTTAATCCCATGCTCCTTATGAAAGCCTTTTTACTTGGCGCCAGGCAAAAGGGGCTTCGGTACGTATCCAGGACAAGGCCCAGGGCAATTGAACACAACGCCGCGGGCTGGAAGCTTCTGTTGGATACCGGAGACCTAGTAGAGGCCGAGGTTTTGGGCAACGCGGCGGGAGCCTGGGCCAACGATATCACCAAGCTTATCGGCTTTGAGGTGCCCATAAC
>JAEZSM010000197.1 GCA_023421875.1 Spirochaetota bacterium
ATTCTTCGCCAAAATGGGCGAGCCTGAAAGGATTGCCTCCAAAACTGTTGGTGAGGATCATATCGGAGCTGGCCTCGACATAGCTGCGAGCAATCGCCGCCACATCCTGAGGCCTGGAAAGGTTCCAAGATTCGGGACAGTCCCCAGGCTCGAGCCCGCGCCGATGCAAAAAGGTTCCCCAGGCTCCGTCGGAGACTACAACCCTGCCCTGGGATTTAGCGTCTATGATTGCTCTATAAAAACTACTCATGACTTAAAGCGCTCGGTGCCCGACAATGAAAGAGCTTTCCCGGCGAAGGCCGAAAGGGTCGCCAAGGCCTGCCGCGCGTCCTTGCCGTAGCCGTCGGCCCCCATTTTCTTGGCTATCTCGGCGCTCAAGGGAGCCCCTCCCACTAGCACAGGGCAGGCAGGATGCTTCGCCTTGATTTCCCTGACTGTCTTTTCCATATTCGCCATCGTCGTGGTGAGCAAGGCTGAAAGCCCCACCACGCAGCCGGGATGGGCAGCAATGGCGTCTAGAAACTTCTGGGGCTTGGCGTCAATACCGATATCGACGATCTCCCAGCCTCCCCCTTCGGCCACCATGGCTACAAGGTTTTTTCCTATATCGTGGAGGTCTCCTGCCACCGTACCAACCACAAATACACCCTTGGCCTGCACCTGCCCCGAGGCAAAGAAGGGCTTTAAATGCACCATCGCGGCCTTCATAGCCTTGGCCGACATGAGGAGCTCGGGCACAAAGGCCTTGCCGGCGCCGAACTTGTCGCCGATGCGCTTCATGCCCTCGTCGCAGGCCGCAAGGATCGCGTCGGGCCCGGCGCCGGCTGCCAGCGCTTGCCGTGCAAGCTCGTCCGCCCCCTTTAGCCCCCGCAGATCCGGTGGGTACGGCGATGCCGCATCCACCTTGCCCCGCTCAACGCAGAGCAGAATTTTGCTGATTACTTCATCCATGCCTACAATCACTCCATGTAAGCCCATCCTAACGCGATACGCGACCACGCACAACGTGGAAGCAGTGCGTCCGAGGAATTAGCTCAATCGAATATAGAAAATTTTTCATATTGGATAAAAAAAGCGCGAAACATCTTGCCGAAATTGCCTTGCAACATTACGATGTGGTTTATCTGATAAAAAAAGTTCCAAACAGCTTTATTTACGCTCAAGGAGGACTTACCACATGAAGAAACTCAGGATTGCCGCGGCAGTGTTCGCAGCCTTCGCGCTGCTGCTGACGGCATGCGTCAACACACCGGCATCGGACAAGGCCGGCGTCTATGTACCCGGCACCTACACCGCGTCCGGCCAGGGGTTCGGCGGCGCAGTGGATGTCAGTGTCACGGTGGATGCGAATAAAATCACCGCGGTAAGCGCGAAGGGCGATAACGAAACCGAAGGTATCGGTTCCATGGCAATAGAGGAGCTGCCCGCCAAGATCGTCGCCGCCAACGGCAAGGTCGATGTAGTGGCCGGCGCCACCTACACGTCCGACGCCATATTCGCAGCCTTGGACGAAGCCCTGGGCAAGGCCAAGGGCAAGGCCACCGAATCGGCGCTCATAGCCTTCAAGCCCGGCACCTATACCGGCACCGGAAAAGGCTATAACGGCGACGTGGTGCTCAAGGTCAGCTTCACCGAGAACGCCATTTCGGATATCAAGGTCGACAAGTCCAAGGAAACCGAACACGTGGGTGATTCGGCCTACCCGATCATAATTAAGGATATCAAGGACTTCACCTCCACCGGCGTGGATACCGTATCCGGCGCTACCTTCACCAGCAGGGCCGTGCTCGCCGCGGTGGAAGACGCCGCCCAGCAGGCCGGCTGCGATGTCGCGGCGCTGCGCAAGGGAGCCAAGCCCTTCGTCCTCACCCCTGGACCCAAGATTGTTGATAGCTACGACGTGGTCATCGTAGGCGCCGGCGGCGCAGGCATGGCGGCGGCAGCCCAGGCGGCACAAGAAGGAGCCACCGTACTGGTTATCGAAAAAGCGGTAGAGATGGGCGGCAATACCCTCGTATCCGGCGGTGCCTACCAGGCAGTCCAGCCATCCATGGTCTGGGACCCGAAAGATCCTGAAGCCACCACGGGTATCTATGAGCCCACCGGCGCTGTAGTCCCCAAATTCAAGAGCGACGTGGGACGCATCGCCACGCTCAAGACCATCCTGGGCTGGAGCGAAAAGCCCTTTGACGAGAAGGTCACGGACAAGGCAGCCCTCAAGAGCGTCGACGACTATAACCTGCCCGAGCGGGGAGTCCACGCTGAATACCTGCCTACCTTGCGCACACTGAAAGCCCAGATTAAGGAATACCTCGCCTACGCGGATAAGCACTTCGCCATGGGACAGAAAGAGACAGACCTCACAGTGTTCAGCACCGTCGAGCTTTTTGTTTTCCAGACCTACTACGGCGGCCTGCGCATGGACAGGGACAAGACCAAGTGGATAGTCAACGACTTTGCCCTGGTGGATCAGATCTGCAGGGAAGCATACGATATCAGACCCTGGCTGGAAGCCCAGGGCACAAAAATCGGCGATGCCCAGCGCACCCTCATCGGCTGCCTCTGGCAGCGCATCAACCCTGTAGTGGGCGGCGTTGTTGACGGCGTTGAGTACTCAGGCAAGTGGGGGGGTTATTTCAAGGTTCCCGAGAATACCCTGCTCAAGGCTAATCCCAAAAACAAGATCCTGTACCGCACCACCGCCGAGGAACTCATCACCAAGAGCGGCCGGGTCACCGGCGTCAAGGCGGTGCAGTTCGACGGCACCGAAGTAGAGATCACGGCGACCAAGGGTGTCATTCTCGCCACCGGCGGCTACGGCGCCAATATAAAAATGGTTATCGACACCAACGAATATTGGAAGTCTGAATACCTTACCCCCGTAATCAAGACCACAAACCGAAACCTGGCCATGGGTGACGGTATCGTTATGGGACAGAAGGCCGGCGCAGCCCTCACCGGAATGGGCTGGACTCAGCTGATGCCCTTAGGCTGGGTTGATAACGGCAACCTGGCCGGCGGCACGGGCGAAAATGTTATCTACGTGAGCCCCACGGGAACTCCCAACGCAGGCAAACGCTACGTGGACGAAGCAGCCGAGCGCGACGTGCTCAGCCAGGGCGCTTTTGACTTCGGCGCCGAGGGCGGTCTGTATATCGAACTGAGCAGCCCCATCACCATGTCCAGCGCAGGCGGCCTGCCCAGCTCCCTCACCTCGGCGGCCAACGTACCCGGCAGACGGTTTATCGGCACCTTGGCCGAAGCGGCGGAAATTCTCAAGATCGACGCCGAAGTACTTCGCAAGACCATCACCGACTACGATGCCTACATCATCGGCGCCACCAACGCCAAACCGGTGCCGGACAAGACGGCCTACCGGGGCACGATCGGTAGCTGCGAGATGGATGAAAAGGGTAATTACAAGCCCGAGACCTACAAGATCGAAAATCTGCAGGTCCGCTGGCTCGCTCCTTCCACCCACCACACCATGGGCGGTCTGGCGGTCGACACCAGCCGCCATGTCCTGAACATCCAGGGCAAGGCTATTCCCGGTCTCTACGCGGCCGGCGAAGTTACCGGCGGATTCTTCGCCGGCAACCGCTTAGGCGGCAACGCGGTAATGGAGATCTTAGGCTCCGGCCGCATAGCGGGAAGGTCTGCCGCCAAGGGACTCTAAGCTCATTTAGATTATTGAAAAAGGTAGAGATCGGAGCTGTCCAGGCGGAAAAATCTGGGCAGCTCTTTTTTTATCCTAAAAGTATGAGATAAAATCGCTCTAAGACTATCCCCCAATGAGTTCGTGCAAAAAAAAATCTTAAATTTCGATAAATATTTCTAAAATACGACTTGAATTCCAGAAATACCGGAGCTACACTATTCTTAATTTGGAATCGTATTCCATATTATGGAACACGACCGAATCATAGGAAAAGGGAGGTAGTATGAAAAAGCTAGCCCTAGTTCTGCTCATGATCGCGGTCGGCATGTCGGCGTTCGCTGAGGATAAGGTTGTACAGCTCAAGTTAGGCCACTACTCAGCGGAAACCCACGCCATGCACCTGGCTTCGGTCATGCTGGCAGAAAACGTAGCAGCACGCAGCAATGGAACAATCAAGATCGAGATCTTCCCCAACAGTAAGCTGGGAAGCTCTCAGGAAATGGTTGAACAGACCATCCTCGGCGCCATAGACTTTGTGCTGCCCACCGAGCCCGCTCTGGCCAAGTGGTCCCCCAAGGTCAACCTCATCACTGGACCTTTCGCCTTTAAAGACTATGCCGCGGTGGACAAGTTCTTCGCCGGAGACGATTTTGTGCAGTGGATAAAGCCCGATCTGGACAAGTCAGGGCTGCAGTACATCGCCCGGTGGGAGTATGGTTTCAGAACCTATACCAACTCCAAGCGTCCGATTGCCAAGCCGGAGGATTTTAAAGGCCTCAAAATCCGCACTCCGCCCGACTTCGTGAACCAGGAAACCGTCAAGGCCTTGGGCGGCATCGTACAGACAATAGCCTTTGCCGAACTGCCCATGGCACTCAAGCAAGGCGTTGTGGACGGCCAGGAAAACCCCATTGCCACCATTTACGCAGGCAAAATGTGGGAAACCCAGAAATACCTGTCCATTCTCAACTATACTTATGTAGCCACCCACCTAATCATGAATAAGGCTTCCTTCAACAAGCTTTCGGCCAATCAGAAGCAAATCCTCATCGAAGAGGCGGTCAAGGCCGGACAGTTCATGCAGAAAACCATCCGAGATGGAGAAAAAGCTCAGATCGATGAGATGAAGAAAAACGGTATGGAGGTCAATAGCCCCGATACCGCAGCGTTCCAGGCAGGAACCACCTCGGTATGGGATACGCTTAAATCCAAGGTAAGCGAGGCCGACTGGAAAGCCTTCCAAACCATGTTGGCAAAATCAAAATAAAATAGTCGATTCTGCAAGGGGCGGTTGGGGGCCGCCCCCGCCGCCCCCCCCCCCAAAAAAAAAACCCCAAA
>JAEZSM010000206.1 GCA_023421875.1 Spirochaetota bacterium
GCGTATGCCCATGTTGATGAGCACCACCCCGCCAAAACAGGCCCAGATATAACCCATGGCAGCGAAGGTGAGCCCCACCGAGGCTCCTCCCTGGAAGCCCATGGATTCCCAGCCCTTGCCGATGGCGTAGGCCTGGCCCGGGCCGAGGGCGAAGCCCAGAGGCAGGTGTAGCCCCAAGGCAGGATGTATCTTGGGCAGGAAGAAGAGCGTCAGCCCGAGACCCAGGAGGGCTTGGGTGGCGTAGCCTAGAAGGATGCCCGTGGACATGCCCAGGACCCCGCCCCCCTTGTGGCCCTTAACTTTCGGGGGCGAGGAACGCAGGGACATGCTTATGAAGGAAATATTCAGAAGATGATATACCAGGTCTCCCAGGCCGTTGCCGTTATACCCCAGGGCGGGCAGAAGGTAATTGTAGACAGGCAGAAGAATGAATCCAGCGGTAAGCGCGTTGGGTATCAAGAAGCGCTGGAAGAACCTTACCTTGGAGCGGATAAAGGTGGCCAATACCAGAGCTGACGAAATCAGTCCAGCGTCGATAAACATTTTCCACGAAAAGTCCATGTTCTGCTCCTTATTGAGGAATGGTAGGCGGAGAACCTCGCGGAAGCAAGGGGTGCCGGAAAGACGCGAGGGGGATATACCGAGGATCAGGCCCCCTGTTTGCGCCGGGCGATAAATCCTTCGATAAGGGAGCGGGCTACCGAGCCGGGAGGAGGAATCTCAGGCAAGTCATCAAGGCCGTACCAGCCTAAGTCGTCGATCTCGGCCCCGTCGGGCCTCGCATTCCCCGCCTTGAAATCGGCCTCGAAGGCGAGCATGAGGGAGTCCGGGAAGGGCCAGGGCTGGGAGCGGATGTAGTGGGGTTCGTGGATCTCGATCCCCGCCTCCTCCATCACCTCACGTCGCACAGCCTCCTCGAGGGTCTCGCCGGGATCGACGAATCCGGCGATGAGCCCGTGCCTGCCCTTTGGCATCTTGGCGTTATGGGCTAAAAGAATTTTCCCACCGTTGTTCACCAGGACGATCACCGCCGGCGATATTCGGGGAAAATATACCCGCGAGCAGGCGGGACATACTCTTGCCCTGGCATCTTCGAGGTTCCTGCCCTGGACCAGGGCTGCGCCGCAGAAAGAGCAGTGCCTGGTCTGGTACGCCCAGTGAGAGAAGGCCTTGGCTTTGAGCACGAAGGCGGCGGTGCGCTGGGAGACGGAGCCGACGAACTGGCGCAGGGGCAGTCTGCTGCAGCGGCTGCAGTGCGCCGTCCGCTCGTCCTCCAGCTCGGCACTGGCGTAGGTAGTACCCTCAAAATCGAAGCTGGCTATCCTCAGGTCCGCATCGAGCGCTTCACGCTCCAGTCCTCCGGGAAATTCCACGCAACGCTCGGGGCTCAAGGAGAAAAGCGGCAATTCCTCGCCGGCGGAGAGTTCTTTTCGGGGAAGCAGGATATCCAGGCCTGAGAACAAGGCGCAGGCGCCGGCAGTAATCGGAGGGCTCATAATATTTCTTTCCTAGTGCTGTAGAACCGTCTGCTCGATGACCCTCAACTGGGATCTGTACAAACCGGTTATATTAGTGCCGTAATCCGACACGAGCCTGAGCATGTCCCTGGGATCGTTTTCCTCGTCCATGCCATTGATCCTGTCGCCGGCATCGCCCAGACCGGGCATTATATAGGCCCGCTCGTTGAGCACAGGGTCCATCCACAGGGTGTATACAGTAACGTTTTCTATCGCCCGCACTATGCGCAGACTTCCCTTCAGGGCAGAAATAACGTTGAGAAACTTGACCGACTTGGGTTTAACCCCCTGCTCCAGCAGGTATTTGACAATCGTCACCAGGGATCCCCCGGTGGCGTTCATGGGATCGGCGAATACCAGGTTTTTTCCGTCCAGCTCCTGGAGATTGAAATAGGAACGGTCCAGATCCAGGATATACTCCATGGTGTTTTCGCTCTTGGAATCGTCCCTTTTGATCTTGAAGAGGGCGAAGGGCGTCAAGTAGCCCGAGGAGGAATACTCCTGGATTTCCTTGGATATGATCATCGAAGGCAACAGGGCTCCCCGGAGCATGACGCACATCACCGTGTCCGCCAGCTGGTCGTCTATGTCGGGAATCTTGTGTACCGCGTAGTTCTGCACTGGAATGCCCACTGGAGTCTTGACGATGAGATAGTTCTTTTTCGGCCTGCCCACGCCTGCAAAGGTGAGGTTGAAGAGCAGCTCGAAGGCCCGCTGGGTATAGTAGACAAACTCCTGCCTTCCCGTGCCTGAGTCCCTCAGCTTGGCGATGAGGCGGGAGGCTTCTCCGTGGTTTTCCTGGGGAGTCGTAAAGGAATAGACCTGTATCCTCGGCTCGGCCCCGCAGAGTTCCTGCATCAGGGTGCCCATGGTGTTGTAGAGGTCGATGAGGGAGTCCTGTTCCCTTTTCAGCTCGAAATCCGACCTCGATGTGCTCAGGATGTTGAAGGAAACCATGGCCTGCCTGTAAAGGCTGTCCATCCTGGCAAGATAATCGTTGTCGGAAGCGGTCAGGTACCCGTCCAGGTCCCTGGCCTTGAGTATGATTTTGCTCATCGCTGACCTAGGCTTTGATAATCTCGCCCAGGCTCCCGTTGCCTATGCCCACGGCATTGCCCTCGTCGAAATCGAGATGGCATTCCAGCGAGTAGCTGGGATGCACCCTGCAAACCACGTTGAGGAAGATCGCGCCCCGCTTTTCCCCTGCCTTGAGGCTCACCGTTTCCTTGTCCTTAACGTCGTAGCGCTGGGCGTCGGCGGGGCTGAAGTGGATGTGCCGCACCGCGATGATGAGACCCTTGTCTTTCTTGATCGATCCGGCCGGCCCAATGATCTCGAAGCCCGCGCTGCCCTCCAGCTGACCCGATTCGCGCACGGGGCAGCCGGGCACGCCCAGCTTGAACTGGTCGCTGGCCAGGATCTCGCACTGGGTTTCCTTGCGCTCCGGCCCCAGTATCCTCACGTTTTCGAAGGCTCCCTTCGGCCCCTTGATGGTTACCGTTTCGGCGCAGGCGAACTGCCCGGGCTGTATCAGATCCTTGGTCTTGGTGAGCTGATGGCCTTTTCCGTACAGGATATCCAGGTCTTCCCTGCTCACGTGCACATGGCGGTTGGATAAATTGATCAGAACCTTGGTCTCGGGCATTATTTCCTCCTGAACTTGTCCACTCTAGGGACGTTTGGGCAATAAAACATTTGCGTCTCCGGCCAACCTTAAATCCGCACACGGCGTTCGGTCAAGCCGGAATATACTTTTCGGCTCACTCTTTTATGATATGCACATCCCTCTGGGGGAACGGTATTTCGATACCTTCCTGATCGAAGCGCTGCTTTACCTTTTTCTGCATGTCGAAGTTCACGCTCAGCACATTGGACGATTCCACCCAAACCCTTACGGTCAGATTGATAGAGGACTCGCCGTGGGACATGACCGCCACCAGCGGAGCCGGATCCTTGAGGATTCTTTCGTCCTCATCAATCAAACTCTGCAGCAGGCTTATCACTTTATCCAGGTCAGCGCTGTAGGATACGCCGAATACCATATCGATTCTTCTCGTGGGATTGGCAGAAAAATTGACGATCGTTCCGTCCATGATCTTGGAATTGGGTATGATGACTTTTTTATTGTCGAGCATCGCCATGACCGTCGTAAGGATCGATATCTCCTTGACCGTACCCATCGAGCCGCCGGCTTCGATAAAATCCCCTACCTTGAAAGGACGGAAAATAATAATCAGCATGCCCGCCGCGAAGTTGGACAGCGAGCCCTGCAAGGCCAGGCCTACAGCCAAACCCGCGGCGCCAAGGGCGGCCACGAGGGAGCTTGTCTGTATTCCCATGATCCCTACCGAGGTTATGAGGAGAAAGGCCATGAGCGCCCAATAGGAAAGGTTGGCAAGAAAGCTGATGAGAGTCTGGTCGACGCCCTTCTTCACCATAAAAGATTTAATTGCCTTAATAATAGCTTTCAGAACCTTGCGGCCTATGAAGAACAGCGCGAGCGCCGCAATTATTCTAAGACCGTAGGTGCTCAGGGTCTGCACCAAGGATGTCGCGATTTCGGTAAAATCTAAATTCATTGTCTAAACGCCTCCTGGGAGTTATAAAATTATTGTTACGAACCGTGTAAGAAGTCCGTCGCCTCTTTAAAGAGCAGAAAAGTTCCGCGGCAGCTCCGACAAGCCGGAGAACACAGTCTCCAGGGATCGATAGCTGTCTCGGTACAGAGCAAAAAGCTCATCGTAGAGATTTTTTTTAGATAAATCCGGCTCGTAGCTTTCGCGTAAGCCTACCAGATTTTCCGCCGCCGTGGCTAGGTCGGGGAACTGTCCAATGGCAGTCAGCGCCACACAGAGATCGCCTAACAGTTCGGCTTCCCTGAACTCGGGAACCTTGATCGGTACCTGGGTTATATCCGCTTTGATACGATTCAAAAGGGCATTGCCCGAAGGCTGACCGGTCACACGAAGCTCCTCTACCAGCGCGCCGGTGGAAGCCATCGTTTCTATAACATCCTTCATGGCAAAACCGATGGACTCAACCACAGCCCTGGCCATCTCGGCCCTGCCGTGGCGGAGCGATAAGCCGATGAAGCAGGCTCTTGCCTTGGGGTTCCAAATCGGAGCCCGCTCTCCCACCAAATAGGGAAGAAAGAGCAAGGAATCGGCGCCCGGACCAGCCTTGGAGGCAAGGGCGAAAAAATCCCCCTGGTCGATCGGCGTCCCACTCAGGTTGTCCATAAACCAGGAGAGCGCCCTGCCTGAAGAGGAGATTACTCCTGATATGTTTTCATAGGGTTCCACGACATGGGGCATATAGAGCAAGCCCTTGTGCCGCTCAAGACCCTTCTCCCAACAGAGATTTATGCCTTCCGAGGTGCCCGCCCGATTGCAGGCCCGACGGGGTTTCGTCGTCGCCGTACCGATGAGGGAGACGATAAAATCAGGTCCGCCGGCTACCACCGGCGTTCCTGCGGGGATTCCCGTAGCCGATGCCGCCCCGCTGCTTACCCCTCCTACTACTTCCCCGAGCCGGACAAAGGGAGGAAATTTTTCCTTGTCCAAGCCTAAAAGCTCCAGGCTTCTATCGTCCCAGATGATCGCTTCATAGCCCGGCGCTGGAAGAAAGCTGACCCACCGGCCGGTGAGGAGGGCGCACAGGTATTCCGGACAGGACATGAAATATCTTGTCTTCCTATAGATCTCTTCCTTATTTTTCCTGAACCAGAGCGCCTTAGGCAAATTGTAGGCCGGATCCAGCTTCCTACCCAGCTTCGATTCCACTTCCCTGGATTCTTCGTAAGCCCTTCTGTCCATCCAGGTCAGGGCACCATGGAGAGGCCTGCCCTCGGCATCGGCAGGAAAAAGTGTCGGGCCGTTGCCCGAGACCGCAATGCATTGCAGATCCCTCAATCCGTCAGCCCTGCCCTGGGAGAGGGCCGATAGCAGTTCATCCAAAGCCTTACTCCACTGCCCGGGATCGATCTCCTGTTCCAGAGGCCCGGCCCCCGTCTTGCCTTGAATGCTCCGCCGCTCAAGGGCAAGGCAGTGTCCCTCGGGATCGAACAACGCCGCCTTGGCGCTGGTAGTGCCAATGTCGATGGCGAGAATCATGGCTCGACTCCCGAGCGTTCAGGGGTTTTCGCTTCGCCGCAGAGTTCCCCGCCGGGGCAGTCCGGGCATTCCGGGCCCGGACAGGAAAAAAAACTGTCCAGCTCTTGTAGCAGCGCTGCCTGATCTTGAAGCTCCGCCAGGCGTTTTCTCGACTCGGAAATTTTTTCTTCCTCCAAGTCCATGCGCTTTTGATAGGTCTGTAGAAGAAGAGCCCTGCAGCTTTCGCCGCTGGGATCCTTTTCCGCCAGGTCGAAGAACTCCTTGATCTCCCCTAGACTCAAGCCGTAGCCCTTCAGCTGCTGTATGCGCTTAAGATAGACAATGTTGACGCCCGGATAGCGACGATGGATGCCCTCGGTCCTGTCGTTGGACTTGAGCAGCCCCAGCTCTTCGTAATACCGTATGGTGCGCGCCGTTAATCTGAACATCGCCGAGAGTTCGCCGATCTTTAGACTTTCATCCTGGGTACTCATTCACCCCTATCATAGCCTACTTGAATATTCTTGAAAATATGCTATCATGAAATTAACGTAAGATTTAACATTACGTAAGCTTTATCCATGCGCCGATTCCGATCCGCGCAGGAGGTCATTATGCCCCGCCGCCTTCTGGCAGTCTTATTCTCCCTTTTCCTCGCCCTTCCCCTTATAGCAGCTCCGCTCAAAATCGGCGTCTTCATCCCCGGTCAGCGCGAGGGAAGCCCCATCTACGATTCCCTGGCAGCCGGAGCCGAACAGTTCGCCGCAGAGAATCCCGGCTCGTCGGTACGGGTCTTCGAAGCGGGCTTCAACCAGGCTGAATGGCAGGAAAAACTCACCAGCTTTGTCGGCTCGGGCCGTTTTGACGTAATTCTCACCTCCAACCCTTCCCTTCCCGACCTCATTGAGGCAGTCACCCCCCTCTTCCCCTCCCAAAAGTTCATCTGCCTGGACGGGTACAAAGCCGGCATCCCCAGCCTGCACACGGTGCTGTACAATCAGACCGAGCAGGGCTACATCGCCGGCTATCTGGCAGGCCTCGTCTCTTCCAGCAGCCTGTCCGGGGCCAACGCGCACAAGAAAGCCGGCATGATCATCGGACAGCACTATCCGGTCATGGACAAGCTTATCGCCCCGGGCTTCGAGCAGGGACTCAAGGCGGTGGCCCCCTCCTTCAGCCTGGACATTCGGGTACTGGGCAATT
>JAEZSM010000251.1 GCA_023421875.1 Spirochaetota bacterium
AGGGATTACAGAAAAATAAGAAGCGACAGGAGCGAGGTATGAGACTACGAAAACGGGCAGGCAATTTTCTGGTGCTGGCGATACTGATTGCGGCGGCAATGCCCGCCGCGGCCGGAACCCTGGAGGAACTCTTTGCGGCGGCGACCGCCAGTAATCAGGACTATGCGGTGCTTAACCTGGATCTCGAACTGGCAAAGCTGCGGAAAACCAAGGGCGATATCGAAGCCAAGGTGGAGCTGGACCGGCTCCAGGCACAGTCGAGCTATGTATCAGCCCTCGCTTCCTACCGGCGATCGGTGCTGAATTTCTACAACGAGGTGATCGACGCGGCCTTTGCCGTGGCCACGGCCGAGTTGGATGTGGAATCCCTTTCCTTGAGCCTGCAGAACGCTTTGGTGGACAAAGAATCCGGCGATACTCGCTTTAAAAGCGGCCTCATTTCCGAGGCGGCGTTCAAGGAAATTGAAATCGCCTATAAAACCCAGGCAAACAATTTCGAGCTGGCTCAGTGGACATTGGAAGACGCAAAGCGCATTTTCTTCTCTACTACCGGTCTGGAGTGGGCATCGTCGCTCTTGCCGGATACCACCATCTTTGAGAATTCGGCAAGCCTGGATCAGTGGCTTGTCAATGACACGAGCGTGCAGCTCGCCCAGGTCGCGGAAAAAATTCAAGACATAAAGACAGCCTCCTTGGCGGCCAACGCTTCCACCTACGACAGGAAAATTCAGGAGACGGAACAGTTAAAGGCCAAGGTGAGCTTGAACAACGCGGAAAGCGATGCGCGACGGTTATTCGAAAGCGGCAGCAACAATCTGAAAAACCAGAAAAACCTGCTCCAGATCCGCCTGGATGAATACGCGCTCAAGGAAAGCGCCTATGAGGACGGCCTCAGGCAGTACGAGAAGGGCATTATATCCCAGAGCGAAAAAAACCAGCGGCGAATAACGCTTATAACCGCCAATAAAAACCTGCTGGCGGCCAAGAAGAATTATCTTAAGTCCGTCGGCTCTTTCTTGAGCGCGCTGGGAGAAAATCCCCTGGGGATCTGACGATGAAACGAAGTTTTTCGGCCCTCTGGGGCCTATGCATGCTGTGCTTGCTCTCACCGGGCTTTGTCGGCGCCCAGGTAAATAACGAAGTACAAGCCCAGGGAGTATGGCAGGAACTCTATGCCCAAAGGCTGGAATCCTCGGCTTCCTATAAAGAGGCCGTTCTAGCCCTAAAATCAGCTCAGCTGGCCTTGGATCAGCTGACAAAACCCTATGTCCCCATACTTAGCATATCCTCTGGATCAGGCGGGGCGCTCAGCTACGGCAGCCAAGGCTTCGGGGGCGGAACCCTTGTGTCCTCCCTCGGTTTGGAAAACCTGCTGGGAGGAGAGCTCGCTCTGCGAACCTCCATTGCCCTATCGCCCGCCGGCAATGTAACAGTGGGGGATCCTTCGCTTTCCTACAGCAGGAAGCTTTTTACGGAATCCGATGCACAGCTTTTGGACGCGCAAGCCGCGCTTTTAAATGCCCAGGCTTCATTGAGCAATGCCGCGATAACGGTTCAGATCAATTTGGCCAAAGAGATACTCGACGCCCGCTACTACAGCAGACTCAAGGAAATAAATCAAAGAAATCTGGAGGTTTTGAAGCGGGTAAAAGCAGCCACCGTGGATACGACAGCGCTCCGGGAATTGGAACGAAGGATTTTGCAAGCCCAAAAGTCGCTCTTGTCGGCGCAATCTGCTTTAGCCGCGGTATCGGCGGAGATCCTTGCTCAGGCGGATCCTCTGTATATTGAAATAGTGGCATCACAGGCATCGTGGCTGGCGAATTTACAGGAAAAAGAACCGCTACCCAGTCTTTCTATCCAAGCGCTTGAACAAAGTTTAGCCGCAGCCCAAAAGCGGAAAGAATATGCATTCCTTCCCTTTGTGCCCAATCCATCCTTGAGTGCTTCTGTATCCTACGACGTGGATAAAAAAAGCCTCGGCTGGGGATTTTCCCTTTCTTTTTCCTATGATGTTTTTAATAAAGGAAAGAATTCCCTGGATGCGGCTAAACGAGAAGCGTATCCCGAAATCTATGGAATTAAACTCGCCGATGCTCGCGAATTGTTCACCGACGGCCTAAAAAGCCTAGAGAATTCCCTGCAGAGCCTTGAGTTGGACAGGAAAATCCAAGCCCTGGATGTCGAAGAAGCGCAGGGGGCTGTAGCAAAGGCCGAGGCCCTTTTTAAAGGAGGATTCAGCAGCGAAGAGTCCCTGGTGATGGCGCAGATCGATTTGTCCGTGGAATTGCTGGCCGCCGACAAGATAGAAAACGACATAATCTCCCAAAGTCTTGGCCTGATACGCTACTTCGGCGCCGGACAGTGACTGCTATCGGATAGGATAAGTGAATATTTAGCGAAAAATTGTGCTTTTTCCCTTATTTTTTGGGCAAAAAAGCGGAATAATATGTGCTTGACATGAAAAAAATGACCGATATATACTCTAACAGAACTTAGAAAAGGGGATACCCGAGCCGTCGGCGCGGCCCCCTTCGAATTCGCAAGGAGGACTTCTCATGAAGAAGCTTATCGTCCTGCTTCTCGCTCTTGCCGCGATCGGCGCCGTCTCTGCGCAGACTCCGGCTCTCACTGCTAACTCCACGCTCAGCTGGGGCGTGGATCTCGACACTGGTTACACAGGATTCAAAAATGCCAGCACCCTCACCTTCAAGGTGCCCTTTACCTTCGGAGGCGCGCTGGCCAAGAAAGGCGAAAGCGGCTGGCGTGGAGAGATCACTGTTGCTAACCTCTGGTTCGTCCTCAGCGACGCCCAGCTTACCACCGGCGATGCCCTTGTCTTTACCGATTGGAATGATAAGGACGGCGACGGCGCTAAGGATGCTGGCGAATATGCCACCCTTTCCGCTTACATCACCGACGGCACCTGGAAGGTAAGCGTTTCCAGCAAGAACAGCTTCGATTTTGCAACCGCCGCTGATCTCTATGATGGCGATGTCGTCGTAGCTCTTGATGCCGATACTGCCGGCACCACCCTTTCCTACGCTTCCGGCGCCCTGGGTTTCGGAGTAACCGCCGCTTCGAAGGGTGACTGGGTAGCCAACGTAGCCAACGAGTACTCCTTCGGAGCCAATGTCTCCTATAAGGTCAGCGATGCGCTCACCGTAACCGGCGCAGCGGCATACGACCTTCTGGATGCCGACAAGGAACTCGGCTTCACTGCTGGTGCTACCTTCTCGGCCGCCCCCCTTGTAGTAGCTCTCAAGAGCGACATGCTGGTGCTTGGCGGTTTTGACGCCGATGCCCTCCTCGCGGTGGACTATGCCGTCATGGAAGGTCTCGATGCCGGTGTTGATGTCTACTTCAGCACCCTCGATAATGACGTTGAAGCGCTCGTCGCCGTTGATTACGCTGTTGACCCCGTCGAAGCTGGCGTCTGGTTTGGTCTTGAGGACCCCCTCACCGGTATGGCTTATGACTTCGGAGTGTACGGCGGCTACACCCTCGCAGTGGACGATGCCACCTCCCTCTATGTGTATGTCGAGTATACCAGCGATTTCACTGGCATCGGAGCTCTTGTTCCCTATGCCAAGCTGACCAATACCGCCATAGCCAACACCACACTCACCGTCGAGTACAATGCTGGCGATGCCGACCTTCTGGCTGGCAACTTCGGAACCCTTGTCGCTGCCGCGAAGGTTTCTCTCTAATCGCTTAGAGCAATCTGCGTAAACGCGAAACTTGGCGGACTATCCGTATGGGTAGTCCGCCTTTTTTGTGTTAGGAGTTTAGATGATTAACGAACCCTTTGAGATTCTTCCTCGGCTATTGGATAGGGGGGATGTGTTTTTCAATATACGGGGTTCTAGCAGCGTTGAGGCAATTCAATCTTTGATTAAGGTACTGCGCCCAGCATGGCCATTGGATAAAGAAGCCTTGCTTAAAAGCCTGATAGAACGGGAAGAACTAGGATCGACTGCGATCGGTTGCGGCTTTGCGATTCCCCATCCACGAAAATTTTTTTCCCAGAATAAGGATTCCGC
>JAEZSM010000168.1 GCA_023421875.1 Spirochaetota bacterium
TTATGGAACCCCGGGCCTGCGGCGTTGAGGGCTTCCGATGGCTGATAACCGGCTTGCAAGATCATCGCCGGCCTGAGGAATTCTTGGTTGGAGGAAGTGTCTGTGACTGCCTCGGAAGTACCCGCGGCGCTGTGACTGTCAACCTTGCCTTGTTCGGCATCGACGATTGTGTTGCCATTTTGAGTAGCGACAGCCTGGGGTTTTTCGCTCAAGGCGGGCAGCGAAGCCAGGAAGGGTGGTTCACGGCCGAGCCGCCAGGCAGACATGGTTCTGTAGTATTCTTCGGCATCCGGATTGGCGAGGATTGTTTCGAACTGCCTACGGGCGATGGAAAGCGCTTCTTCTTTGCCGGAACCGACGGAGGCCATGCCTTGCTCCAGCAACCTTCCGCTCAGGTACATAAGCCTTGTCCGCATCGACGCCGAAAGCCTATCGTCCAGAAGGATAAAAAGTGAATAGACATCGCCGAAGGATTTTTCACGCAGAAGCCGCCTGGCGAATTCATCGATAATGTCGTCAAAACTGGCGGCGTTGCGCCAGCGCCGAGAAATCTCGACCAGGGCGCCGAACTCTAGGGATCTGCCCGCACCAAGCTCTTCTGTGTCGCCTTGGGCAATTCTTTGCATGGTTATATCGAGCCAGTACCAGAGGGCGCCGTCCGCGTCGCCGGAGGAGGGAGCGCTGTCCGTGAGGCCGAGAAAGAGAATGGCCGCCTCGCGCTGCTTTTCGGCTGTCTGCCATAGCCTTGCCAGATAATAGGCCGCCACCCAGAGGTTCTCCGGCGATCCTCTGTTTTCGAGGGAACGCAGAACTGCCTCGGGCAGGTCGAGTGCGCTTGGGTGTTCTTCGGCTTCGGAATCCTGAAGCTCGGTTGCGGGCAGAAGAGTCGCTTCGGATGGCTGGACATCCAGGCTAAAATAATCCAACAGAAAGTCGATTCCCTCGATTTTCATTCCTGAGAATACGAATGCCCTGCCGGCTTCGGAGATTAAAAACCGTTTTGTGTCGGCCTGGTGGAGACGCCTGGCCGCGGCCAGTGCCTGCGTTGCCGCCTGTCCGTACTCCTTGGTTTGGAAATTCGCCCGCATGAGGCAGAGGTCCCGGGTTTCCTGGTCCAGCGGTTCGGCTGCCGCGGCCAGGCGCAAGAGCTTGGCCCCCCAGCTGTCCAACGTTGGGGCTTCTAGGTAGGATAGGGCTGTAGGAAGCCAATCCTGGTCTCCCAGACCGGCCCTGGCCGAAAACTCGTAGAACGAGAGCTCTGCCATCCTCGCCTTGGACGTGGTCGGCAACAGCCGTTTCATAGCGGCCACCGCGTCGAGGATCTTAGAATGCTCCGCCGATTCGAGGGCCCGGTTTATAAGGATCCGGTACACGTCCCAGTCCGGTCCGAAGTATTCCAGCCACTGTAGGGCAAGGGTTTCTGTTCTGTAAAAGTCAGACCCGGACAGTGAGCGCTGCAGGAGCGCCTTACCCGCCTCTACAGCCGCCGTTTTTTCGCCAAAATAAAAGGCCAGGGAGTACATGTTTTCTAAAAGAGCTTGTGTTTCTTCGTTGAGCGCCTCGCCTTGGCTAGTCTGTTCCAGCTTTTTCGCTTCGTAGTACCAGGACTCGGCTCCCATTCCATCCCGTGCTGCAGGAAGAAAAAGACCTTGGAACGACACTTCTGTTGCCTGTGCGCCCACGTAGGAGGGCGAAGCGGCCAGAAGGGCTGCCCAGATTATTCCTAGAACGATTCGTTTCCAGAGATACTTGCTTTGATTCTTTTGCGCGATCGCGCCATAGGTCCGCATCTAGGCTCAGCCCCTGTATGTGTCTTAGCTTACCGCCGCCCGGGCTACCAGGCTCAGCGCATTTTGATCGTAAGGCCTGCCGTCCAGACCGCCGAAAATATCGATGCGAGTGAATCCCGCCTTCCGTAAAGCCGCTTTCATTTCGAGGGCTGAATACAAGCGTAAAACGAAGGATCTGTCCACCACCTTGTCGCCGTCCCGCAGTATCCAGCGGTTGCGAACCCCTTCCCAATCGTCCACGACTTCGTATTCGGTCCTGACCTGCCAACCGCTCCGTTCGAATTCCTCGAATGCCAAAAAATCCCTGGCCTCGACTTCCTTGCCCAGGGTTTCCAAGACAAACCAGCCTCCGGGAGCCAAGTTCTGGGCGCAGTTTTTTAGCACGAGAAGGTCATCGTCGGGGTTCCCAAAGTAGCCGAAGCTGGTAAAAAGGTTCAAGCAGAGCTTGAAAGCCTTGGCTCTCAGAAATGTACGGGCGTCCTGATGGACGAATTCGGCCTCGATTGGAGATCCGGCGGAGGTTTCTTTTGCCGCGTCCAGATAGGCCTGGGTTATGTCCACTCCGGTCACCGCAAAACCGCGTCTGGCGAATTCGCTGCTGTGCCTGCCTACGCCGCAGCATACATCGAGCACAGGGTCTTGCGGATTTATTGGGGCAAGTTTAAGGATATTATCGACCGAGGTTTCAACCTCAGCCCAGCGGACATCGTCGAACATGAGAGGAGCATAGGTAATCCAAAAATTTTCGTCTTCGAACCATTCCGACATCCCTACAGCGCTCCATTTTCCACAATGAGTCCCATTACGTAAGAGACAATATCCATATCGAGTTCACTGGAAAAATCGGCGGTCAGGTCGCGGATTTGCTCCCATTCTTCCAGGGTCAGAGGAGTCCCATCGTAGTCTTTTAAAAAGATGCTCGCGACAGCGCCAAGCCAGGCTTTGGCCTGATCCGGATCCGTCCTGCGTTTATCCTCGAAGGAGAGCCCGATTTCGTCCCGAAGGCTCAAGGGCAAAAAGCCGAGAAAACGATCGATTTCCGCCTTGTACAGGGCTGCCCGGGTATGCGCCGGCGCCTTGCCGGCCTCGTCCAAGTACCGTGACAGATCGCTTAGCGCCTTCTGGGATGGTTTCATCCCTCTATTATCGACAGCAAGGCGCCGGCGCTTGACCGGCAAAGGCCCCGACGGGATCAGACTAGAGCGGCAAGGATGGCGAAGTCGTAGGCCGCGTGGCCGAGGGCCAGGGCGTGTAGGGTTTTACCGCGGAGCCTGAAATAAGAGAAAAGAAGCGCGAGCAGGGTGGAGACAATCACGCCGAAAAAACCCTGGGAGCCATGGGAGAGCCCAAAGATAAGGGCTGAAATAAGAAGGGCGGCCAAGGAGGAGAGTCCTGCTTTCTCTAAGAGCGTTGGGGAGAAGAATCTGAAAAACAATTCTTCTGCATACCCTATGGCCAGGCTTGAAAGCCCCATGACAAGGTAAAGCTGAATACTTGCTGCGGGCAAAGGCAGGCTTGCCAGGAGTGGATTGGAGGCGCCAAGGAGATAGGCCAGCCCAGCTATGACAAGGGCGAGCAGACCGGCTGAAGCTGCCACTCGCAATCCGTCCACGAGCTCTTTCACCCCGGGCAAGGCGTATGCGCCTTGTTTGAGCCAGAGTTTTTTCATTATCAAATAGACAATGATGATCCGCGCGCAGTTTTTAGCGGCGGCAAAGGCGAACCAGAGCACCGAAAAGGCCTGTATCGGAGGCTGGGGCAGGAACAGGTCGATCCAGACGACGCAATAGGAGGCAAAGAGCAGCAAGAGAGCCTTTGATTTTTCCGAAGAGCCAGGCTTGTTTTTTTCTATGGCGAGGTTCTCGTTTACCGCTAGGTCCTTATCGTCCATCAAGCCGATTCTATCGTAAAGAACAAGCTCTGTCAGGACAGCTGGATTCGGACTATTGGAATACAGGCGCGGCAACTTTGAATCACGATATACGCGCAGGGGCGTTGGGTTTTCGATGGAATTTTCATGGAAAGCCTTTTTTCGCGATTGCGCTGGACGCCTGGAGTTCGGATTGTCCAGGGCTGCTCCTGTCGTCTGGATCGCGTTGAGCGCAGGCTTGAGTTTTTATCCTTTGAAGGGTAAAGGGGTTTCGGGCATTTGGGAAATTCAGGGACGGATCTGGGTGGTCATATTTTGGGCTCTTGTCGTGGCAGGCGTATCGATAAGCGTGCTGGGCTGGGGAATCGAGGGGCTGGGTGGAGG
>JAEZSM010000185.1 GCA_023421875.1 Spirochaetota bacterium
ATGCTCAACGCTCCGGCCTCGGGCAAGGCCAAGACCCAACGCGGCGGCGCCGGGGAGGATTCGGAAAAACTCAAAGCACTGGAAGCCGCAAGGCTCCAGATAGAAAAACAATTCGGCCAGGGCTCTATAATGAAGTTGGGCACCCATCAGAGTGCCCAGGGCATCGAGGCGATTCCTTCCGGCTCAATTCTGTTGGACGAGGCGCTAGGGATCGGCGGCTATCCCCGGGGCAGAATAGTCGAGATTTACGGTCCCGAGTCTTCGGGCAAGACGACACTTGCCCTCCATGCCATCGCCGAGGCGCAAAAGAAGGGCGGTATCGCCGCCTTCATCGACGCAGAGCATGCCCTCGACCCAATATACGCTAAAAATCTGGGTGTGGATATCGACGAGCTCTGGGTGTCCCAGCCCGACAACGGCGAACAGGCCTTGGACATAGCGGAATCCCTCATACGCTCCGGGGCGGTGGACATCATCGTCATAGACTCGGTGGCGGCTCTGACTCCCCAGGCCGAAATAGAAGGCGAGATGGGGGACGCCCACGTCGGCCTCCAGGCGCGTCTCATGAGTCAGGCCTTGCGTAAGCTTGCAGGAACCCTTTCCAAGAGCAAGACAATACTGGTTTTTATAAACCAAATTCGTATGAAGATCGGCATCATGTTCGGCAACCCCGAGACAACCACGGGCGGCAACGCCCTCAAGTTCTACGCTTCGGTCCGGCTGGAAGTGCGAAAAATCGAAACCATCGAAAAAAGCGGTGACGAGGACGCCCTTGGCAACAGGGTCAGGGTCAAGGTGGTCAAGAACAAGGTGGCTCCTCCCTTCAGGCGAGTCGAGCTTGAGATTATCTTCGGCAAGGGAATCTCTGCTTCGGCATCGCTTTTAGATGCGGCGGTCAAATATTCAATCATCGACAAAAAGGGCGCCTGGTATACCTGGGGCGAGGAAAAGGTGGGGCAGGGCAGGGAGAACGCCAAGCTTTACCTCGAGCAGAACCCGGATATGGCAGTGCTCATCGAAAAGTCGGTACGGGAAAAGATGGCTCAGAAGGGCTTGTCCCAGGGCGCCCCGGTCCAGGCCGAAGCCGCGACCAGTTCTGCCAAGGCCGGGCCGCTCTCCCAGGATCCAGAAGTCATAAGCGCAGAGGATCTTTTCTAAGTCCTGCCATGGAAAGAATCTGGCTAGGGCTGGGCTCTAATCTGGGGGATAGCCCGTCCCTTGTCCGCCAGGCGGCCACGCTGCTGGGCGAACAGCTATCGGAAGCAAGGAGTTCAGGGCTCTGGTGTTCCAAGCCTCGGTATAACACCGATCAGCCTGATTTTATCAATGGGGTGATCACCGGGCTCTGCAGTCTCGAACCGTGTGAACTTCTCGACCTCATTCACGGCATCGAAACAGCTCTTGGCCGAGACAGGAATTCCGTGCCGGCCAAGGGAGCCAGAACCATTGATATCGATATTCTTCTCTACGGCCAGCGCATCATCGCCGAGGAAAAACTGATAATACCCCACCCCGGCATGAGGGAGCGTAAATTCGTTCTCCTTCCTCTAGCGGAATTGGACTCAGGCCTCCTGGACCCGGTGAGCGGACGTCCGTTCCTGGAGTATCTGGCAGAGCTCCCGCCCCAGGGTATTTACCCCCTGGGGCAAGGCATATATGATGCTCCCTGTCCCTGATGAACAGCGATCCAGCAACTTCATTCGACCAATCCGGCGTTTCCAGCCTCATGGAGGGCCAAGGCCAGGGCCGCAGGTTTAGGCTCAAGGATTTCGAAGGCCCCCTGGACCTACTTCTTTTTCTCATCAAACGAAACGATATGAATATTTACGATATCCACATCGCCTCCATAACCGAGCAGTACCTAGACTGTCTCAAAAACGAGGAAGGCGTGGACCTTGACGAACTCTCGGAATTCTACAACCTTGCCGCGACCCTCCTTCTGATCAAGTCGCGCATGCTCCTGCCCATGGGCTCGCTGGACGACGAGGATTTAGACGATCCCAGGCAAGGCCTCATTGAAAAACTCATCGAATATCAAAAATATAAAAAACTTTCCAGTTTGATGGAGCAGCGGGAGATGGAGGTGGAGTGGCGACTGGAACGCTCCTGCATGCAGCGGATCCTGCCCTTTTCCGAAGTTGACGACCAGGAACTCTGGGCTGATCTCGATGTCTGGGATCTTTTGAAAACTTTTTCTTCGCTCGTCAATAATTTTAGCTCTGAAAAGATAATAGATCTCTACGAGGAAATATCGATCCACGAGAAGCTTGCGCTCATGAACGAACTGCTGGAAAAGCAGGGAGAGTTTTCCTTTGTCCAGCTGATCACCAGGCCAAGATCGGCCCTGGACCTAGCCTGCGCATTTCTGGCCATGCTGGATGCGGTAAAGAACAAAATAATACGCATCAGGCAGCACAGGCTTTTCGGGGATATAATAATTTCTCCCTCTACTATCAGCGAGGCACAGAATGGATGAACTGAGTACCGAGGAACGCACGGCTCTAATAAGCGCCATTCTCTTTTTGGAAAGTGAACCCATCGACGAGGCTGGATTGGCAAGGCTGTCGGGGCTTTCCCAGGACGAGGTGTCCGATGCCCTTGAGCGTCTTTCAGTCGAGCACGAGGGCGAGGTTCACGGCTTTGCGCCCATGCGCTCCGGCGGGGGATGGATATTCGCCCCGAAAATCGAGCTCTGGGAGAGGCTCAAGGATCATTACGGAAAGAAAAACGAGGCAAAACTTTCAAGGGCTGCCATGGAAACCCTGTCTATCGTCGCCTATTCCCAGCCCATGACCCGGGCCGAGATCGAGGCTATCAGGGGTGTCTCGGCCGACGGAATGATCCGCTATCTGCTTTCCCGGGGATTGGTAAAGGAAGTGGGCAAGAAGGACGTGCCCGGAAAGCCGATGCAATACGGCACAACCCAGGAATTCTTGAAATACTTCAAGCTGAATTCTATTTCAGAACTTCCTCCCTTGAGTGAAATCGAAAAAGACCGCTTCGCCAATAAAGAGGGCGAACAGGGATGAAAGACACTGTCAGACTCCAGGCCTATCTGGCTTCCTGCGGACTGGGCTCCCGCCGTTTTTGCGAAGGCTTTATCGAGCGGGGAAGGGTAAAGGTTAACGGCATTCCCGCTGTCTTGGGCGCAAAGGTGGGAGCCGGCGACAGGGTGGAGCTCGACGATCGACTCGTTGAGCCCCAGGCCAGGCTCCGGTACATAGCGCTCAACAAGCCGCCTGGCTATATCAGCTCCATGGCGGACGAGAAAAACCGTCCTGTGGCCGCATCGCTGCTAAAATCCTCGGTTCCCGAGCGCGTCTATAATATTGGTCGTCTAGACCAATGGTCATCCGGCCTTCTGTTCTTTACCAACGACGGCGATTTTGCCTCCTTGCTGGTACATCCCCGGAGCTGCATCGACAAGGAGTATCTGGTACGCTGCGATCTTCCCATACCCGGCGACTTTCCTGAGCGTTTCATGAAGGGCCTCGAAATTGAGAAAGTCCTTTATAAGGCCGAACGGGTTGTCCTCCTGGATGAAAAGAGTATGAGGATCGTACTGGTGGAGGGCAAGAACCGGGAAATTCGCAAGGTTCTGGGACTTTTTGGCCTTCGGGCGCTCTTCCTTCGACGGGAACGGATAGGACCCATCGATCTTGGAGCCCTGGCAGAAGGATCCTACAGGGATCTAGATGCCGCCGAGGTGGAATCCCTCAAGGCATATTCGAACAGCGCTAGGCAAGATTCGAGCGTTGGCCTCGAGAAAGGAAGGCTTCGATGATAGTCGCCATGGACGGCCCCGCGGGCTGCGGAAAATCGACTATTGCCAGGCTGCTCTCGGAGCGGATGGGGTTTTTGTACATAAATTCGGGCAACATCTACAGGGCGCTCACTTACGCCGCCCTTCAAAAGGGCATAGGGCTCGGGGATGAGCCAGCCCTGCTCGCGGTCGCATCCAGGGCTTCGATCGATTACGACCAGGACGGATCCATACTCCTGGACGGCGTAAGACGTATCGCCGAACTGCGCTCGGCTGAAGTGGAAGCCATCGTGGCCCAGGTCTCGGCCATCCCCGAGATCCGCACAATCGTCAACGAGATAGTGCGCCGCCTCGCCCAGGGCAAGGACATAGTAGTGGAGGGCAGGGACATGACCACCGTAGTCTTCCCCCGCGCGGAGCTAAAGTTCTTCATCGACGCTTCGACTGAGGAGCGGGCGAGGCGGCGCTTCACCCAGGCAAGCTCTTCAATGTCCTACGAGGAAATACTCGAAAATATCAAAATGAGGGATGCCATAGACAGGAACAAAAAGATCGGCGCCCTCAAAATCGCTCCGGATGCCCTGTATTTGGATACATCCGGCTTGACCATAGAGGCAGTTTATGAGAAAGTATACAGCAAAATTCTACATTTAAGGGAAGCACATGGAGAATAAGGAAGTGGTAATGGACGCCGCCGCCCCCTCCCGCGACGAATTCCAGACACAATTGCAGGAGCAGTACCTCAAGAGTTTCGAGGGGCTGGAGGAGGGCGATTTAATCGACGGCAAAGTCGTACAGATCGCTGGTGATTTCGTCTTTGTCGACGTAGGGTACAAATCTGAAGGCAAGATTCCTTTAATCGAGTTTGGCGACACGCCGCCCAAGGTTGGCGACGATGTCAAAGTCATATTGGTCAAGAAAGAAACCCACTCGGGCGAAGTGATCGTATCCAAGAAGCGGGCCGAGGAAAAAGTATTCTGGAAAGCCGTGGCCAACGCCTTCAAGGAGCATCAGCCCATAGAGGGTAAGATCGACAAAGAAGTGAAGGGCGGTTTCGAGGTGGACTTGGGCCACGGACTCAAGGGCTTCCTTCCCTCGTCGAAGGCGGACATCCAGCGGGTTGAAAACGGCGCCGAGTATGTAGGCCTCAAAACCAGCTTCTATCTCGAACGGCTCTATTCGGAAAAAAAGATCAACATTATCCTCAACCGCCGCAGGTGGCTCGAGGAAGATATAGACAAGCGCCGGGAGGCGTTCTTCCAGACCGTACAGATCGGCGACACCGTCAAAGGCGCGGTAAAGAGCTTCACCAGCTTTGGCGCCTTCATCGACCTTGGCGGGTTCGACGGCCTTCTACACATCAACGACATGAGCTGGGGCCATGTAACCCGCCCAAAGGATTACGTGCGCAAGGGCGAGGAGATCGAGCTCAAGGTCATCAGGCTGGAGCCCGAAGAAAAGCGGATCAACCTTTCCCTTAAGCACTTCACCCAGGACCCCTGGTTCACCTTTGAAGAGAAGTACCACGTCAACGATATCGTCAAGGGCAAGGTCACCAAGCTTACCGACTACGGCGCCTTCATTGAGCTCGAAGAGGGCATAGAAGGTCTGGCCCACATTTCCGAGTTCTCCTGGGTGCGCAAGGTACACAAGCCCGAAGATATGCTCAAGGCGGGCGATATAGTGGACTGCATGATCCTGGGCTACGACATCCAGGCAGGCAAGGTGTCCCTGGGTCTCAAGCAGGTCCAGGCCAATCCCTGGGACAACATCAACGAAAGCTACCCCGTAGGAATGAGGCTTACCCGCAAGATCGTCAAGGTCACCAACGCCGGCGCCTTCATCGAACTCGAAGAAGGTATCGATGGCTTCCTCCATGCCGACGACCTCTCCTGGACATCCAGGGTCAAGAATCCGGCTTCCGTCCTCCATGAAGGCGAGGAGATCGAGGTTGTGGTCATCGAGAGCAGCCCTGAAGAAAGAAATATTCGCCTGGGCGTCAAGCAGCTCTCCGAAGACCCCTGGAGATCCTTCGCCAAGGCTTTCAGGCTTGGCTCCATCGTCGAAGGCACGGTTTCCAACGTTACGGATTTCGGCGTCTTCGTGCGCGTCCAGGGCGACATCGACGGTCTTGTCAAAAAGCAGGATCTTTCTTCCGACAGGGACGAGTCATGGGACGATGCCCTGAAGAAATTCTCGGTCGGCCAGGCTGTCAAGGCTGTGGTTATCGACCTGAGTCCCGAACGCCAAAAACTCGGTCTGTCCATCCGCGATCTCGTGCAGCGCCAGCAGCGGGAGGAGATCTCCAAGTTCATGCAGAGCGAGGAAGAGGCCGGCGGTTATACCATCGGCGATCTCTTGAAAGAGCGCGATACGTCCAAGAAGAATTCCTGATCGCCTT
>JAEZSM010000025.1 GCA_023421875.1 Spirochaetota bacterium
ATTCCGCTCTCCAGGGTGTAAAGGGGGATATTCTCCGCTTCTAGGAGGGCTTCAAAATCCCGGGCCGGCGCAAAAACCCGTTCGCAGACCACCGACCCAGCGCAATGCCTGGCTATATCGTTATAGATGATGCGGATGGCGTTGTTGGACATGCCGATCTCGTACAGATCGGGGAAGCAGAGCGCCAGCCGGAAGCGAGTATCCGAGGCGGAGATCGGCGAATTAGAGCCCAGTTCTCCGCCCAGGTAGCGCGCCGGTTTCTGGATTTTTAAAAGCCCCTGTCCTAATTCTTTGAGTGGATCGATAAAGCGCTGTCGTTTCACATTCTATACCTTCGGGAAGAAATTCCCAGTAAAAACCCTACTGCCAAAAAGGCTGACCAGAGGGAGGAACCTCCGTAGGAAATGAAATAGAGCGGGATTCCTGTTATAGGCATTATCCCAATGGCCATTCCTACATTGATCATTAAATGAAAGGTAAACATGCCAAAAATCCCGGTGCAAACCAGCATGGAGTATTTGTCCTTCGTGCTGGAGACCAGTCCGAGCATTCTGTAGAGCAGGAGGAAAAAGAGGGCTAGAAGAATTAACCCCCCGATAAATCCCCACTCTTCGGCGATAATGGAAAAAATAAAATCGGTGCTCTGCTGGGGAATAAAGCGAGCGTGGCTCTGAGTGCCCTGGAGAAAGCCCTTCCCGGCTAGTCCGCCCGATCCTATGGCTGTAACCGACTGGATAATGTTCCAGCCCGCTCCCTGGGGATCGGCATTGGGATTGAGGAAGACCATGAGGCGCATGATCTGGTATTCCTTGAGCACTCTGTGGCCGGCATAGGCGAGAAGGATTGAAAGATCCATGATCGAGAACGCATAGCTGAGCCAAAAATAGTACTCTTTCTTGAATGCGAACCAGCCCCAGAGGGAAAGTGCCAGGGCGATAAAGAAGATGCTGCACACCATGATGACGAACCGGGGACGTTGAAAAAACAGATCAAGCATGTTGCCGTCGGAGAAAAAATATTTTCCGGCCAGGGGGAGCATGAGGAAGAGAAAGGTAACGCCGATGGAAAGCAGGATGAAGAGTATGTATCGCCTGTCTATCCCTCCCATGTACAGCATTACGATCAGTATGGGAAAAAAGACCAGGGCCGAGCCGAAATCAGGCTGGGACAGAATGAGGAGTACGGGAATTCCGATGATCATCGAACTAAGGATTAGTCGCTTTATGCTGCTGGTCTGTTCCGAGGATTCCAGGTATCGTGCCAGGAAGAGTATGGTAAGGATTTTAGTGAACTCTGCCGGTTGGATGCCGTATTCGCCGATCCCCACCCATGAGCGGGCGCCGTTAACCACTCTTCCGGCAAACCGGGTATACAGGAGCAGCAGCAGTATGGCTATGTAGGCGAAGATGCTGTAGTCCTTGAGCCGGGATATGTCCAGTGCCATGGCGGCTATCATAATTACAAGCCCCGAAATAGCCCATACTATTTGCTTGCTGTATTCATTGGAAAAGCGAACCCCGTCGGAGTCGATGCCGGCGGAGTAGATAGAGGCGATTCCCACCGCACTCAGCAGAAGCGAGAGTATGAGAATACTGAAATCCAAATCCGACAAGAACTTAGGTAGCTGAAAATGCCTCATTCCGCCCTCCCCCGCAGGTGCTGTCCATCGAGGTTAAGCCCTATAGCCTTTGCGGCGGTTTCGGCGTCCTGTCCGGCGAATATCGACTGGAACATGAGGTTGGAAGCGTAGGGTGCCCACCACTCCCAGGGGTTGCTCGCTTCAATCATGGCGACCACCACAACCTGGTCTTCCGGTTTTGCTCCGTAGGGACCGAAGGCGGCAAACCAGGAATGCCATCGATCCTTGAGGCCTATTTCCGCCGTACCGGTCTTGCCGGCCACCATGACTGCCTTGGTCGATACAGGCACCCTGGCGGAACCGTAGGTGATGACACTTCTAAGATCGTCCCTGAGTGTTTTAAAGGTGGATGCGCTTATCGAAGAATCGGTGAGAATCTCCGGCATCATGGACTGGATAAGGGCGCCCGATTCGCCGTCCCTGATTTCCTTGACAAGGTGGGGCTGGTAGATAACCCCGTCATTTACCACCATGGCGATCATATTCGCCACCTGGATTGGTGTGGCAAGCAGGTAACCCTGGCCGATGGAAATATTCATGGTATCGCCGGGGTTCCAGCGTTCCCGGTAGCTTTCTTCCTTCCATCTAGGGGTGGGTATGAAGCCGGAGTTCTCGCCGGGAAGGTCTATGCCCGTGGCTCTGCCGTAGCCGTAATCGCCGGCATAGCTGATTATCTTCTCTACCCCGAGGTTGTCCCGTCCGACAGTCCAATAGTAGATGTCGCAGGAATGGGCAAGGGCTTCCTGCAGGTCCACCGGTCCGTGTCCGGGGCTATGCACCCAGCAGTTCCAGGTACGTCCGCCGTACTCCATAAACCCGTTGCAGGTAATGGTAGTTTTTGGAGAAATTGCTTTTTCCTCGAGTATCGCCGTACTCAAAACCGTCTTGAAGGTCGATGCCGGCGGATAGGAAGACTGTACGGCTCTGTTGAGAAGCGGCTTATTGGGATCGTTTAAAAGCTTCAGATACTCTTCACCCGAGTTGGAGGAGGTAAAAATGGATGGATCGTACCAGGGGTAGGAAACCATCGCAAGAATCTCTCCTGTATCGGGCTTCAGTACGATTATGGAACCCATACGATTTCCCAAGGCTTCTTCGGCGGTTTTCTGCATTGCCGCGTCGATGGTGAGCACGAGCTTTTGCCCCGGGACGGGGGCTTCCAGCCGTTCTGCCTCGCCGGCGAGATTCTTTCCCTTTACGTCGACGGTTGTCCGTAGGTATCCGTCCTGACCCTTGAGGCTGCTGTCATAGAATTTTTCCAAGCCCGTCTTTCCGATGACGTCATCGGAGGAATAGCCCTTATTGTAGAGCAGCTTATATTCGTCTCTCCCTATCTCGCCCACGTAGCCGATGACATGGGAGAGAGAGCCTATATCCAGATAGCGCCGGATAGGCCTCGAGTTCCAGTAGACGCCCGGAAAATCTTCCTTGTGTTCGGCTATCTTGGTTACGGCCTGGTATGAGGCTGAGGTACTGACCGCAATACGCTGGTAAAGGTGGTAGTAGGAAGCGGGGATCTTTCTCTGAATATCCGCCAGTCGGAGATTGAGTATTTGCGCCAGCTTCTGGAATACCTCGTCCCGCTTGGAAGCCGGAAGTTCGGCCGGCACAACCTCCACAGAGAAGGCTTCGTCGTTGGTAACGAAGGGGATGGAATTGGTCCTGTCGTAGATCTCGCCCCTGGCTGCGGGAATTTTTACCGATTGAACCGCGTAGCGATTGGCCTTTGCCTCGAATTCTGCTCCGCGGATGACCTGCAGGCTGAAAAGTCTGGCAGCATAGAGCAGGCATATACCGATTACGAAGAGACGGAGAACTAAAATCCTGGTCTTGTTATCCCCGGAAAAAGCCATTATTGCCGCATCCCTTTCATTCGCTGGGCTTCCTTGTCACCAGGATAGGCGTAAGCTTTTTAAAAAGGAAAAAGAAAGGCGCCGCGAGCGCACCGTTAATAGCCGCCTCGACCCAGAAACGCAGGTCTCCGAAGGAGTAGGATTCCACTAGTTCGCCGCTGAAAACTAAGGCCAGCATAATGCTCGCAATGCCCTTGAGCAGGGTGCTGGAAAAGCCGAGGATCACCGGCAGGACGAGTCCGTCCATATCCACGATTTTTCTGACAAAGGAAATTGCGTATGCCGGAAGTATGTACAGGAAGGAGGTATAGCCCAGCGGAGCCGAGGACAGAAGGTCGCAGACAATGCCACTCAGGAAGGCCGCGATGATGCCTTCCAGCCCCTTGTTGTTGTAAGAGACCCAGAGAATGAGCAGAAAGGCCAGATCGGGGATAACTCCCCAAAAAAGCCCGTTGCCGAGCCATGTTGTCTGAATGAAGAGGAACAAAGAGCCGATCGCCGTGGATGCCAGAATGCTGCGTGTCATGGGCTTGTTCCTGTTTTTTGTCCTAAGGAGTCCTCGGGTGCGGTGGTGTTTGGGTCTTTATTCCGTTCGAGCACGAAGAGATACTCGATTTTAGAAAAATCCAGCGCCGGTTCCAAAAGAATCAGGGTAGAGCTGCCGTACTTGGGGGTGCGGATTTCTTTTACTCGTCCTATGGCGATATCGGGCGGATAGATCGAATCCAGGCCGCTGGTTACCACCATGTCACCGATCTGGATATCCTGGGCATTCAGCATCGATACGTAATTCATGAGCAAAGGATCGTCGGGTTTGCCCTGACCATTGACGAGCCCCTCGACTCTGGTGCGGGAAAGGCGGGCGGCAACATAGAGCCGGCCGTCGTACAAGGGCAGAACAAGGCTCGAGCCCAGGCGGGCCTCCAGAACTTTGCCGGCCAGGCCTTCGATGCCGTTCTGGAAGGCCGCGACAGCCATGTCTGCTTCAACCCCCGCGCTGCTACCCTTGTCGATCACGCAGCTGGAATAGATATTACCCGGATCCTTGGCGATTATCCTCGCCGCAGCCTTTATGGACGAGACACTCTCGAAGAAGCTCAGCTGCTCCTTCAAGCGCTCGTTCTCCGCCAGGGTATTCACGTAGTCGCGTTCCAGGTTTTCGAAACTCTCCAGTTTCGCCGTCAAGGTTTCGTATTCCTCTCTCAGGAGGCGCAGCTCCCTGATGGAAAAGACCGTCCGCTGTATAAAATTCTGGACGCCGAAGAAGAGTTTTTGCACTCCGCCGCTGACACCTGCCGCTACAGCCCTGGGAAGGCTCTGCACTGTCTTGGTGGAGATAGAAACAAGAATTATGCTCAGCACCATGAGAAGCAGGGGGATTCCCTGGGCAGCCATGAATCCCTGGCCCCGCTTTTTCTGCGGCATCTACACCTACCTGCTATAAATTGAGGCTTTCGTAGACACTGTCCGAGGATTCCCTGCTGTTCATCATGGTCTCGAAATAGGTGCCTGAGCCTATGGCTACGCATTCCAGCGGCTTTTCGGCAAGAATGACCGGCACGCCTGTTTCTTTGGCGATGAGCTTAGGCAGGCCTTTGAGCAAGGCGCCCCCACCGGACATGACGATGCCCCGTTCGACGATGTCGGCGGCCAGCTCCGGAGGAGTTTCGCTCAGTGTCTTCTTTACCTCGTCGACGATCTGCGAGATGGAGGGCATGAGGGCTTCCCGTATCTCCACCGAATCGACCTCGAATCGCCGGGGCAGGCCTGTGATGGCGTCGTTGCCCTTGATCTCGACTTTTTCGATAGTCCGCTCGGGGCTTGCGTTGCCGATTTCTATTTTGAGCCTCTCGGCGGTTTGGTCGCCGATTATGAGGTTGTGAACGTTCCGTATATGGCGCATTATCGCTTCGTCGAACTCGTCGCCGCCTACCCTGATAGCCCGAGTAACCACCATGCCCTTCAGCGAGATTACCGAAATCTCCGTCGTGCCTCCGCCTATGTCGCAAATCATGTGGCCTGCTGGCTCTACAATGGGGATGCCGGCGCCGATGGCAGCCGCGAGGGATTCGGCGATGACCTTAACGATTCTAGCGCCGGCCTTGTAAGCCGAGTCGATGACAGCGTTTTCCTCCACCTTCGTGATGCAGGAAGGCACGCCGATAACGATCCGGGGCTTGAAGAACCAATTTTTGGGGGCAACCTTCTGGATGAAGTATTTGATCATTTTTTCGGTCAGATCAGGGTCGGCGATCACCCCGTCCCGCAGGGGGCGCTTGGCAATGATATCCCTGGGGGTTCTGGAAAGCATTCCCTTGGCTTCGGTTCCCACGGCTACCAGCTTGTTGGTGCCCTTCTCCACGGCGACGACGGAAGGCTCGTTCAGCACGATACCCTTGCCACGGATATAGATCAGGGTATTGCAGGTTCCGAGATCGATGCCAATATCCTGGGAAAATCTGCTCAAAAATCCGTTCTTCGCCATCATTCCTCCCTATAGACGTTCAGCTAGCTTCTTTCTCGCTTCGGTATGGTTCGGGTCAATGCTCGTCGTTTTACGCCAGGCTGCGCGGGCGGCAATGGGGTCCTTGAGCGCCTCGGCGACAAGGCCCAGCCGGTACCAGCCCTCGGCTGAGCCGGGATCGGTCTCCACGATGGAGCGGTACAGCTTGTCAGCTTCGGACAAGTCGCTCTTTTCCATGGCTATCTCGCCAAGAAGAAAACGCGCTCGTTGAACCAGAAGGCCGTCCGCCGCCGAATCGATGCTCGAAGACAGATATTCGACGGTTTTGTCCAGCTCTCCTAATTCTTTATAGCTTATGGCCGCTGAAAGCTTCAATACATCGCTCGGCGTTTTGTTCAGCGCTTTTTCAAAATACCCCACAGCCGATGCGTGATCGCCGAGACCGGCATAGCCTAGGGCAAGGAATTGCTCAGTGTCCTTTGCTTCGTAGCCGTCTTCTATGGATTGCTCGAAGTAGTCCACCGAGAGGTCCAGCCAGGGCTCTCCCTTGTGGAAATATATCTTGGCTAGCACGTACTCAACCTGTCCTCGAACAGGCAGACGTTTCGGCTGTGCCAATGCCTTGCGCAGGCTAAAGAGCGCTTCGTCGATCAGAATTTGCCGTTCGTCCCCCTCGGGGCTGTCAGCCGCCACATAATAGGAGGCGATGCCGAGCATGCTGAGGTAAAATGAATCAAAGGGAAGCTGTTCGAGCCCCGCCCTGCTCAGCTCGAGAGTCAGGGCTTTGTCCCCGGAGTTCCAGGCCTGCAGCAACTTCTGCCGTGAAATCCTCTGAGTGTCTTGGGCTGACTGCTTGCTGTGGGGGTAAAAGATGAAAAAATATCCGGCGGCGCCTAGTCCGAGGACGGCAACAGCGATTGCCGCGAGCAGGCCGATGGTTCGTCCTTTTCCATGCCTCTTTAAAAGGCCGCCAGCCCGGCCTCTAGCCCCGCTTTTCATACGCGCAAATCCCCGATCAAGCTTGATTTATCCTGAACAATTAACAGGTCGAACACAAGTATACGGCGCAGCTCCTTCACAGGATAGAGCCTGCTGCCGCAATTGAATTAAAAAAAAGGAGCGGGCCTGTAAGCCGGGTTCTGTGCGCAGGTTTCCCCGCGCCGCTGCCATCCCTCTGCGCCCTCCGTTGCCGGTGGGCGTCAAGCGGTCTACCCGCGGTTTTCGCCGCTTTTGACGGCTATGGACGGGCCGCCCACCGCTGTTCGACCTTGCTCACGATGAGGTTTGCCCTGCCGTACCCGTCGCCGGATACGCGGTGAGCTCTTGCCTCGCCTTTTCACCCTTGCTGCCTGACCCAGATGGGCCAGGGTAGCGGTATGTTTTCTGTGGCACTTTCTGTCCGAATCCGGCCTTGGCGCCATAGGCTCCGGTCCGAATCCGTCCCGGACGTTATCCGGCATCGCGCCCTGCTGAGCCCGGACTTTCCTCGACAAAGGATTCCTCCCCTGCCGCGGCAGCGCGGCCCGCTCCTAGTATTTATACAACACTCGAGAAGCAAAAAAGTAAAGCTGTCAGTCTTCAGAATCCTCTGAGTATTCTTCGCGCACCGCCGCGGCCTTGCGCGCCGAGGGCTTCCTGGGGGGCGGAAAATCCTTTTCCTGTTCCTCCCCATCCCGCTGCTCCTCTTCGTCGTCATCCCCTTCGTCCTCGCCTTCCTCGGCGTAATCGGCCAGATCGGCCAAAGATCCCGACTCAATGTCGCCGATGAACTCCGGGGCTTCCTCGGTTTCCTCGAAGAAGAGAATCCGGGAGCAGTAGGGGCAGAAATGAACCTTTGTGGCCTCCTCGTCCCTTACTTCGTTGACAAAATTGGCGGGGAGAATCATGTGGCAGCCGGTGCAGACTACCCCGTGGATGGGAACGACGCCAACGCCCTTTTTGTTACGGATGATCCGTTCCAGCTTAAAGAGAATGTCGCTGCCGATGCCCTCGGCAATTGAGAGTTCCTCGGTCTTGAGCCGTTCGACCTCGGACGCCTTGGTTTCGCGCTGGCTTTCGATAATCTGGCCCTTCTCTGCGATTTCTTCTTCGAGCATGGAAATACCGCCCCGGGTCTTCTGCAGCTCTTCCTCTATTTCCGCAAAGGAGCGCTCCTGTTGCTGGATGTCCTTGCGGAGGTTCTGCTCTTTCTCGGTGGCGTCCCGGATTTCCTTGTTGATAGCCTCGTATTCCCGCTGGGTCGTGATGCCGTCCATCTGCTGCTCGGCTTTTTCCCTGGCCATCTCCGCGTCCTGCAGGGCCTGCCTGAGCTCGCGGATCTTCTCCTCCGACAGGGTAAAGGCTTCTTCCTTGTCGGAAAAGTTCTTCTTCAGCCTGGAGAGCATTTCATTCTGGGCCTCTATCGTCTTGGGCAGGAGGGCTATCTCCTCCTCGAGGGCGACGCGGGCGCCGAGAATTTCCTGATATGATTTCAGTTTTTCCAACATTTCCATGGTTGTCATTCACATACCCCTATCAGTGGTCCATATAGTCGCGCAGCTTTTGGCTCCGCTTGAAGTGTCGCAGTTTCTTGAGCGCCTTGGCCTCGATCTGGCGTATTCGCTCGCGGGTGACATTGAAATACAGGCCGACTTCTTCCAAGGTGAGGGAGTAGCCGTCGTCCAGGCCGAAACGCATGCGCAGCACTTCCTGCTCCCTGGGCGGCAGGGTGGAGAGCACCATCTTGATCTGCTCCTGAAGCAGCTTGTAATCGGTCTGGATAGAAGGATTCTCTATCTCCTTGTCCTCGATGAAGTCACCCAAAAGCGAATCCTCGTCCTCTCCAATGGGCGTCTCGAGGGAGATGGGTTCCCGGGCTACGTTTTTGACGCTCTTCACCCTGGATACCGGCCAGCCCAGCTGCTGGGCGATTTCGTCGTCGCTAGGTTCCCTGCCCAGTTTTTGCATGAGTTGGCGGGATTCGCGCACCACCTTGTTGATCTGCTCGATCATGTGCACCGGCACTCGTATAGTCCTGGCCTGGTCGGAAATAGAGCGGGTTATAGCCTGGCGGATCCACCATGTTGCATAGGTCGAAAACTTGTAGCCCTTGCGGTACTCGAATTTTTCCACCGCCTTGATGAGTCCTATGTTGCCTTCCTGCACCAAGTCGAAAAAATGCAAACCCCGGTTGGTGTATTTTTTGGCTATTGATACAACCAGCCTCAGATTGGCTTTTATTAGCCTGTCCTTGGCGCTCTTCATCATCTTGCGGCCCCGGTTTATATCCCTGGCCATGACGATGATCTGATCGCAGTCGGCCTCGAATGCCGCCTCCAGCTCCTTCAGTTTTTTGTCCGTTACCTGGAGCTGCCGGATCTTTTCCTTAATCTCTTCCGAGGGCAGGCCGAGTTGGGATTCAATGGCTTCCCGCTTTTCCTTTATGGTGAGGTTACGCCCCAGCATACGGATGTCTTTCATGGAGTTGATCTGGAGTATGCGTTGGATGCGGTCCTGCTCCCGCCTGAACTTATTTATCTTCTTGGCCGCGGTAATAAATTTTTCTGAAAAGCTGCTTATTTCCTCAGGGTGGATCTCCACGACGCTGATCTGCTCCAGCAGGGCTTTGCGCTTTTCCACGAGGTCGGTATCGGAGAAAATGTCACCACCCTTGGCGATGATCCTTTTTTTAATGTCAACGTATTCCCTGAGGCTGGCGAGGTTGTCCCGGATGACATCTTTATAGAACTGGTTGAGGCGTCGTCGCTCGGCGATCTTCTCGGTGTTTTCCTTGCGCTGGCCCGAAGAATCCTTGGCTTCCTTGCGCAGGGCCTTGATGGTGAGCTGGTGAAACTCCGGTATGAGCATTCCCGAGGTGCGCAGGATCGCCTTTATGATCTCCTCGCCTTCCTCCATCATTTTCGAGAGCTCAACCTCCTGCTCGGCGGTGAGCAGGTGCTCCTTGCCTATCTCGTAGAGGTAGAGGCGGATGGGATCATCGCTGCCAGACTCCTTGGAGTTGTTGACCAGCTTCTTGTTCTCCAGTTCCTTTTTGAGCGTCTGCTCGTCCTCTATCTGTATATCCTCTTCCTCCAGCTGGATGTTGTTGCTCTCCAGGAGGGCGAGAATCGCATCGATCTTCTCGGAGTTGAGCACCGATTCGGGCAGAAAGTCCGACAGCTCGTCGAAGCTGATGGACTTCTTGGCCTTTCCGTATTCGAGAAGCTTGGTTATGGCGGGGTCGAGCTCAGTGTCACTCATCGACTTCACCTTTTAATTGTGCTATTTCTTCATCAATTTTCATTTTTTTCTGCAGTAGTGCATGAATCGCGGCCCGCCCTCCGGCCTGAACTCTCTCCTGGCCCTCTGTAAAGCCTGATTCTTCCAAGCCTTGGGCCGAACGCTGGGCTATTTCCGTGACAAGCTTCATGGTCTCTCTTTCCAGGCTGCGGATTTGAATTGTACGTATGCCGTCGTCAACAATCCGCTGGGGCTCCTGGTCAAGCTCGCCGGAAGCCGCCACCGCCAGCACATAGCGTCGAGCGGCGTCGTCGTTCGTCAGCGTAAGAATGGAGCCAATCTCCTTTGCGTCATGCGCCGATGCTTCCTCCAGGGCGAGATACAGATCCCTAGCCCGGGGGTCTTCCAGATCCTCGAGCCGAATGTGCTGCCGGACCCTATCGAAGGATTCAGGGCAAAGGACTACGGCGGCCATAAAAAAAAGATCGGCGGTTCTGGCTTCGACACTCCGCCGCTGCGGGCTCGAGCTCTTGCCGCCGTCATCGGTTTGCCCCCGGGGACGGCCTTGCATCCGCTTCGCCTTGCTGTAATCCGCTATCAACCCGCCGGGGCTTATACCAATCCGCATTCCTACAAGATCGGAAAACGCGTTCCGCCGCACGTCGGAATCCAGGGCGTCCAGAAAGGGATAGAAAAATTGCGAAGCCTGGTATTTTCCCTTCATGCTTGCGATGTCAAACAGGCTTTCCGCGCGGCGAATCAAAAAATCCCCGCTACTTATACTGTATTCCGTAAGCTTTTTCAATGCTTCCGGGCCAGATTTCTCCAGAATTTCGGAAGCGTCTTTTCCTTCTGTCATCGAGAGAACCCTTGTCTCGAGACCGGCGGCCGTGGCTATGGAGCATGCCCGCTCGGAAGCCCGCTGCCCGGCGTCGTCGGAATCGAAGCAGAGAATCACCGAAGAAACCCTCCTGCGCAAAAGTCGGGCTTGCTGGGAGGTAAAGGCTGTACCCAGCGGCGCTACGGCATAATCGACGCCCGCGGCATGAAAGGAAAGGGCATCCATGTAGCCTTCGCAGACCAGGGCGCGATCCTGGCTCTTCATGGAAGGCAATGCCGAGTCCAAGGCGAAGAGGTTTTCCTGCTTATGGAAAATGAGGGTGTCTGGGCTATTTATGTACTTTGGGCCCTCGCCGTCGATCAATCGACCGCCGAAGGCTATCACCCTTCCCCGTTGGTCGGCTATGGGGAAGATGATTCGGTCGGCGAAGAGGGGGTATTCGGGATTCCGACCTGAAAAAAGGCCTGAGCGGGCGAGGAATTCTCTGGAAAATCCCTTGCTCAGCAGAAAGCGGTGAAGCCAGGTCCTGTCCGCCGGCGCGTAGCCGAGCCTGAATTTATCCACCAGGGCTTCGCTTATTGCGCGGTGCTGCAAAATATCTCTGGAGCGTGCCGCGTCCTTGTGGTTGCGCAGCACCCAATGAAATGCCTTGGTCAGTTTGTCGTAGAGCGAATAAAGCTGAATCCTTTCGCTTTCCGACTGGTCAGAGCGGTATTCTTCGGTCGGTAGGGGAACATGGGCCTTTCCCGCCAGTTCCTCCACAGCCTCGATAAAGTTGAGCTTGTCCGTCTCCATCAAGAAATCGATAAGGGATCCGCCTTTTTGACAGCCGAAACAGTAAAAAAGCCCCCGCTCGGCGTCGACGGAAAACGAAGGCGTCTTTTCGGCATGAAACGGGCAGAGACCCCACCATTTCCCGCCCTTCTTGGTAAGTCGAATTTTTTCCTGGTACACGGCGATGTAGTTAGTCTTGTCCAGGATTTCCTGGATGAGAGATTCAGGTATTCTTGCCATCGCCCTGTTTAAAATCCTTTTACGGGGATACCCTCCCCCGTATGCTCTTCGAAGCTTCTGGAAAATCGGTGACTGCCGGTTTCGGCATTCTGGAGCCTGAAATAAAG
>JAEZSM010000032.1 GCA_023421875.1 Spirochaetota bacterium
CCGTATAGGTCGTTCCAGTATTTATCGATAGATTTTGCTGCGTAGGTATACGCTTCGGTGGCGCTGACGTACCCGTCTTTATTCGCATCGCCGTTTTGTGCCGCTTTTAATAGGTAATAGGTAAAAACTCCATGTTTTAAGTTGTCGTTGTCTTCATATGATTCTTCTTTAAACCCTGCAGCACTTAAGACTATAGGTTCGATATTTTCTGAGTACTTCAGATTCTTAGCCAGAAGGGAACTGAAATCACTCAATCCAGCTAAAGCTGGTGTTGAGACAGAATTCCCAGTGTATACATCGTAGTCAGAATAGATAATATCGTTGGAGTCTATTTGGAATACGAATCCACCCGAATAGCATGCGTCGATAATAATTATAATATTTTCTGTTTTAACATATATGTAGTCATCTATCCAACTTGAAAGCTCAGTTACTGATATCTGAGAGTTTAAATCGTTGACGGTGGAATCACTTGCAACTAGGTAAGCTTCTGTCGAATCAAAATTTCCATGGCCTGAAAAGTAGATTAATACACTATCCCCGTTTGTAACCTGATTCCCCAGATCCTGAATTCCCTTTCTTATGTCCGCTTTAAGTATGTTTCCATCATTTAGTAATTTGGGTTCTAGCCACCCGTTTTCTTTTAGTGCTTTTCCAAACTCAAGGGCATCATTTTCTGCAGCGCTAAGTTGTTTATTTGCAGGAATATAGAGGTAGTCATTTATCCCAATGAGCAGCGCCCGGCGTTCGCTGGTTATCGTGGCGGGTAAGCTGCATGCAGCCAGCAGGCAGGCCGCGCCGAGGCATGCTGCGAGGATAAATCCTGTCGATTGTGAATATCCTGTTATCCTGTCCATATACTTCACAACACCCTCAAACTCAGCCCAATACCGAGAATGATCGCCCGGCCCCCTGATTTCCATGCCCATTCGAGGGGAACGACAAGTCCCAGCGCGAAGGGATCAAGAATCCCAAAGTCCAGTGTCATCCTGCCTAGAACCGCCGGATGGGCGGACACCAGCCCTGTTCCTGCATATTTTGTCAGACGAAGCCCGCCGCCCGCCTCGATGCCGAACTTGGCCGGCAAGCCCAGCAAAGGCATGATGAATTCGGGCGAGGCGAAGCCTAAAAGAAGCCCCAAGCCCGTGCCCTGCCAGGCCCGGTACAGATTGCCGTCGCTCTGGGGCGCCGAAGCCCCGAGGCCAAAGCTGTCCAGTTGAAAGCGGCCGGTCAACGATAGGGCAGTAGCGGTTTTGGAATCCGAAGCCCTGTTTTCGGCATCATCCCAGGGAAAAATAGTAAAACCGACTCCGACATTCGCGTTCCAACCCGCTTGGAATCCGGTTTCGAGCTGGGGCAGGGAGGTAAAAGAAAAAAGCGCTCCGCCCCCGAGGTCCAAGCCCTTGCCCGGCGACGCAAAAACGCTTTGGCCAATAAGGACAAAGCATAGACAGAGGATGCCGCAAAGATTTAGAGTGCCGGGTTTTTGTCTCATTCCTTCTTCTAATTTACGCTAAAAAGCATTAAATTGAAAGAATATTGTCATGCATAGCCACAGAAGAATGAAACGACCACTATCCCATTTACTCCTGCACCGCGGCTTAGCGCATGCGGCGCTGCTTTTATGCTGCCTATCGCTTCTGGCAGCATCCTGTTCCAAGGGCTACAACAAGACAATGAGGCTGCCCCAGGATCCCCAGGCTGTCTCAGAGTTGGGCTGGGCGGTGGTCAAAACAGCCTATGCCAGGCTGAAGACCTCTCCGGATGCCGCATCCGGCGATGCGGGTCTCGTGCGCGGAAAATCGGTCTTTCGGTGCACAGCCCGCTCCATCGACCCAAAGGGCTTGGAAGCCGGAGGGCTCTGGTATAAATTTTCGGAAGAGGGAGCCGAAGGCTGGCTCCATCAAGATGAACTGGCCATCTTCGATACCGAGGCTCAGGCAAAAAAAGCCGCCCAAGCCATCAGCGACGGCTGATATAAGAGCAGGAAATCCATGGAATTTTTAAAGACCTGGCTACTTCCCCCGGCAATCGGAGCCATCATCGGGTATTTTACCAACTGGCTTGCCATAAAGATGCTCTTTCGTCCCTTGAATCCAGTCTACATAGGGAGGTTCAAGCTGCCCTTCACCCCGGGAATACTGCCCCGGGAGCGGCGAAGACTCAGCGACTCGGTGGGCGAGACCGTCTCCAAGGAACTGCTCACCGGCGAGGTTTTCAGGGGAAGACTCGAAGACCCCGCGCTGAAGGGCAAGGTCGAGGAAGCCGTCTATGTAATAGTGGACGAAGCGCTCCGCAAGGACGCTTCGACATTCCTGCACTCCCTGTCCCTGAAGGTAGAAGCCTCCGGCGATGAGGCAGCCTTCTCCCAGGCCGAAAGCCTAGTCTTGGAATCGCTGAAAACGGCCCTGAGTTCCAGAGAGGTCAAGGAGGCTTTGGCATCGGCGCTTTCTTCGGCCATAAGCGATATTGATGCCCTACCGATCGGGAGCATCCTAAGTCCTAAAACTCTGGAATCCCTTGCCGCCCGCCTGGCCCTCTCCCTAGGCGAGAAAGAGCGGCAGGACCAGGTTTTTAAAATTACCACCGCCGGGGGAAAAGCCGGAAGCACCGCCGCGGGACTGCTCTCTCTGGAGCTGAAGGCGAGCCTGTTGGATTATGGGGCTAAAGCCCTGTATACCCGACTCCTGCCGGTGCTGGAAGCCCTGCTCGCCAGCCCTGAACTTAAGGCGCAGCTCAACGGACTGGGAGTATCCATACTAAGAAAAGTGATCAGTCGCCTCGGTCCGGTTCAGCGTCTGATCGTCAGCGCAGCCAACTACGAACGCAGCCTTACAGAGTCCATGCCAGAGACGGTGCAGGATATAACTCAAGCCCTCCTTAGGCTTTTGAAAGACGAAAAAACCGCTGAACACCTGGTCCAATCGGTTCACCGGTATGTGCTGAACCCCAGACTGACCCAGGATGGTTTTACCACAGAAGACACAGTCGCCTCCGGGGAGCTTGGGCAGACTATGAAGATTCTCATGGACGGATTGGGTAAAGAGGGCGAAAGTTTCGCCGCAAAGCTGGCGAAGGGATACCAGTCCATTGCCGACCTTTCGCTCGGAGCGCTATTTCCTGGGCTGTCACCAGGGATCAGCGCGAGTATTGCCGCTCTAATTCTCGGAACTGAAGAAGAGTTGGCGGGCTCTGAAAAGAGCGTCTTGGCCAATACGGGAAGCGGCTTGTTCTCGAGGACCTTGGCAACATTTCTGAATGCCTTGGCGAAGAGCGCAGCAGGCAGGAGTATTGGCGAGATACTTCTCCTGGGCGAAAAAGAAAAACGAGCCTTGGCATCCCAGATAGCCCACGCTGCTGTGTCGGGAATATCGGCCTATGCCGAGCGGCTTGTGGATGCCCTGGACATAAGAAAGATGGTGGTGAGTAAAATCGACAGCCTGGACATGGCCGAGGCCGAGCGTCTCGTGCTTAGGGTAGTAAATCGAGAACTCACCTGGATTACCATCCTGGGAGGAGTGCTCGGCTTTTTTATCGGTTTTATCCAGAGCCTGGTATCATTACTGTAGCTTTGAGCTACCTAAAACCTTTGAAAGGGCGACGATTTTTTATTCATTATTCAGAGGATGGGCTGCCAACCAGAGCTTGGCTTCAGCGCAGAGATAGAAAGACCCAGCGACAAGGAGCATGGCCTTCAACTCTTTGGCTGCCTTGACAGCACCTTCGAGCGCCGCAGCCGTGTCCCCCTCCAATATGGCCGCTCTTCCGGTACGTAAAAAGCTCGAGTGCACCGAATCAGGATCGCTGGCCTTGAAGCTACCGGGCTTGGTCACGATGATTGTGTCAAAGTAGGGCGCAAGCAGGAAGGCCATTTCCTGGTGGCGCTTGTCCTGCGCGCAGGCGAAGAGTAAGATGCGCGGTCCGGGAAAGAGGCGTTTTACCGTATCGAGACAGCGTTGCACGGATTCGGGGGTATGGGCTCCGTCCAGGACTATCGGCGGCTGAGTCGAGACCAGTTCGAAGCGGGCCGGAATTCTTGCTTTTTTCAGGCCCCCCGTTATAGCCCGGGCTTCGAGACGGGGTAGGGCGGCGGCGCAGGCCAGGGCTGCCAGAGCCATGTTTTGACCCTGGATCTCCCCGATAATGCCTGTTTCCACTTCCAGACCCTGTCGCGGCACGATGTTTTTCAGCGCCGAGGGCGAATCTGGAGGACAGGCTATCCGGCAGCGGGTGCCTCTGGCATCCACTTCGATATCCAGAGAGCGGACATGGGTTCCCAGTTTTAACACCGGGCATCCC
>JAEZSM010000002.1 GCA_023421875.1 Spirochaetota bacterium
CCCCTAAAAACGGGGGGGGGGCCCCGGCTCCATCTGCACCACCCGGATCATCTCCGGCGCCGGCATGCCCCAGCTCTCGGCCATCTACCACTGCGCAAAGGCCGCCGCAGGCTTCGGCATACCAGCCATAGCCGACGGCGGTATCAAGTTCTCCGGCGACATGGTCAAATCCATAGCCGCGGGAGCCCAGGCTATTATGTTGGGAAGCCTCCTGGCAGGCCTGGAGGAATCCCCCGGCGAGCTCGTTCTCTACAACGGCAGGCAGTACAAAACCTATCGGGGCATGGGCTCGATGGCAGCCCTCCAGGGCTGGGGCAAGGACCGCTATGCTTCCAGCGCGAACGGGCCGGGCGCCTCGTCCGGGGCCGTATCCGACAAGCTCGTCCCCGAGGGTGTCGAGGGTATGGTACCTTACAAAGGCAGGCTTGCCGACTTCGTGTACCAGCTCATCGGCGGCCTTCGCTCGGGCTGCGGCTACGCAGGAGCCTCCTCGCTGGAAGAGCTGCGCACCAAGACCAGCTTTGTCAGGATCACCAACGCCGGCCTGATCGAAAGCCACGCCCACAACATCACGATCACCCGGGAAGCGCCCAACTACCAGCGGGGAGAATAGGGCTTTCAGCGGTCTCTACACGGGTCCTGCATAAAAAAACGCCTCTCCCGGAAGGATAATTCTTTTCTGAGATGGATATTCGTTCAGACCGGCTGTATATTTCCGATAAACTAAAGTAGGGATTTTTCACCAGCAAGGAGACTTCATGTTCGATTTCATTATCTTAGGCGGACCCATCCTCTGGGTCATCATGGCCCTTTCGGTGGTCGCCTGCGTGCTTATCATCGAGCGTTTTCTCTATCTCCGCCGCATCTCCGGCGACGAGAACAAGCTCTTCGTCCGCATAAAGGCCAGTCTTCTGGAGGGTCACTACAACGAGGCTCTTTCCATCTGCGACCAAAATCTCTCGCCCTTTTCCACCCTTTTAAAGATCGGCATCGAAAACCGCCACCAGAGCGAAGACGTTCAGCGGGATATCCTGAAGGATGCCGCCGCCCTGGAAGCCCCCGCCCTGGAAAAAGGGCTCTCGGCCCTGGGGACGATCAGCACGATCTCTCCTCTTCTGGGACTTTTGGGCACCGTCACCGGCACCATGAGCGCCTTCGGCGTTCTGGGCAAGTTCGGCGCGGTAAGCGATCCGGCGGCCCTGGCCAGCGGGGTCTCCGAAGCCCTCATCACCACCGTGGGCGGCCTCGTGGTCGCTGTTCCCGTGGTCATTTTCTACAACTATTTCGTCACCAGGGTTAACCGCATCCTCACCATTCTCGAAAGCAGAGTGAACACTCTCGTCGTTCTCATAAACGCCCGTAACGGCCTCACCGAGAAGGGCGGCTCGGAGGGCCTATGAGTTCGCGCCGCCTGGCAAAGAAGACGGGCATAGACATGACGCCCCTCATCGACGTCATTCTGCAGCTCATCATTTTTTTCATGATCACCACAACCTTCAGGGCAGCCCCTGGCATTAGCCTCGACCTGCCGGGGTCCCGGACCGCCCAGTCTGTCTCCTCCACAGCCCTGAGTGTCGTCGTCATGTCGGAGAACGAAATTTACGTCGATAAAAGCAGGACCAGCCTGGAAGGTCTGCCCGCAACGCTCAAGCAGCGGGTGGCCGGCTCGGACACCGGCAGCCTCAGGGCAGTCTTGGAGGGGAGGGCCAGCGCCTCGTACCAGCTTATCATTTCGGTCCTGGACGCCTTCAGGATGAACGGCATCGAGAACGTAGGCCTCATAACCCGCAAGGAAAAGGCGGTTCGATGAATCCAACCAAAAGCTATGCCGAAAAGCAGGAGAGAAAGCGAAAACTCACTTCCATCGGCATAACCGCCGGGTTGTACCTTCTTGCCTTCGCCGTCGGGCTGGCCCTGGAGATCCTCAACCCAAGGGAAGAAGATTATTCCAACATGACGGTGATGATCACCATGCCCGGACCTACGACTAACGACATAGGTCTGGGTTCCTTCAAGCCTTCGGAAGAAGGCGAGACCGCCGAGAAGATCGAGCCTTCGGCGCCCAAAAAGACCGAGGCAGTGCTGGAAGAGGCACAAGCCCCAGAAGTAAAGAGTCCCCAAAAGCCTGTGGAGGAGGCAGCCCCCACCCCCTCCCGGCTGGAGACCCCTGCGGCGCCGCCTCCTCCGCCAGAGCCGGTCCAGGAACCCGTGGTTGCCGTGGCTTCCGAGCCTATACCGCCCGATCCTGGCGCGCCCTCGGCGGTGCAGGCCGCCCAGGCTGCTTCCGTTCCAGAGTCTACGGCCCAGGAAGCGCCGCCGGCAGAACCTTGGGTACCTGGACAGCGTGAACAGGGCTCCCATATAAGCCAGACCTCTACCATGCTCTACGTGCCGGGCAAGGGGCTGGTTCCCTATTCGGGCGACACGGTCACGATCCGCAAGTCTGAAAAAGGCAGCTCCTCCGATACTACCCTCGGAGGCTCCCAGGGAACGGTGGGGCAGAATATCTACCAGCCTGTCTACTCCAGTCTCCCCTTGCCCCAAAGCGTGCCGGCTTCGGTCTACAACGCGATTCCCGATCTGATAATGCCGCCGAACGTGATTATCTACTCTTCCCAGGCGCGCAAGCGGGCTTTTACCACCTATTACGAGTTCGATGGAAGCTTCTATAGACTGAAGGCTGAGGTGCCGCTGGAACAGCGGGAGCCCCTCTGGCAGATACTGGAGGATGCGGGTTACGAGCCGGCCAAGGCAGAATACAGGGAAAACAGAAACCTCGCTCCTGTGGTGATAGGCTTTACGGTGACCAAGGACAACCAGCTGCGGGGGGCCGAGATACTCCAGTCTTCCGGGGATTCCCAGATAGACCAGGCGGTGCTCTACGGCTTCAAACGCTCGGTGTTCTGGAACAAGACCGGCGAAACCGTGCCAGGACGCTTTACCTACCGTTTTTAATGATTGGGCTCAAATCCGGTATCTTGTCAGGATCTGCAGAGCGAGGCTTTCAGGATAGCCTGATGTACCGGCCGGCTTGATCCTCAGGAAAGGTAGCTCTCGTAGAGCCTGGCCTCAAAAAAAGCATCCACCACCTCGGGGGCGAACTGTCTGCCCCGCTGGCTTTTTATTTCGTCTAGAATTTCCTGGATGGGCAGAGCGCCCCGGTAAGGCCGCGTCTGGGCCATGGCATCGAAGGTGTCGGCCAGAGCTATGATCCTGGCCAGGGGGTCGATGTCTTCTCCGGCGATCCCGTCGGGGTAGCCCTGGCCGTCCCAGCGCTCGTGGTGGTGCCGAACCCCGTTCACCGCCTTGGCGAACAGCTCTACGATCGAGAGTATCTGAGCCCCAATGATGGGGTGCATCTTTATCACTTCGTTCTCTTCCGGCTCCAGGGGACCCGCCTTGTTGAGAATCCGCTCGGGAATGCCGATTTTCCCTATGTCGTGGAGCAGGGCGGCTACCTCCAGGGCTTCCATCCTTTCGACGGGTAGGCCCAAGGTATCGGCGAGTCTCAAAGAAAGGCTTTTTACCCGCTCGCAGTGACCCTGGGTATATTGGTCCTTGGCTTCTATAGTCTCCGCCAGGGCTTGTACGGTCTGCATATTGGCTGTCTTGAGCTTGCGATACGTTTCGTTCAGCTCAAGGGCCGTGGATTCGATGCTCTGTTCGAGGCTCAGGCGGTATTCCTCTTTTTTTCTGTCCAGTTCGAACTTTTCCCGCATGATCTCCCGGTAGCGCACCGCTTTACCGATAACCTCAGCGATATGTTCCAGGCGGCTGGGCTTGACCAGGTAGTCGAAGGCTCCGTTTTTCATGGCATCCAGGCCGGTGGCCAGATCGTTGTAGGCTGTGAGCATGACCACCGGCGTCAGTGGATAGAGCTCTCGAATCTTGGGGAGGGCCTCCCTGCCAGACAGCACGGGCATGCGTATATCCAGTAGCACGCAATCGGGCTCCAAGTCTTTTGAACTGAGCAGATCGAGAGCTTCTTGTCCGTTGGACGCCAGCCGGACTCCGAAATCCATTCTTTCGAGACCAAGGGAAAGAACCTTCCTGATGGCCGGATCGTCATCGACCACGAGGATTGTGCGCTGCACGCTGCCTGTCATGTTGCCCTTCCATCAGTGTACGGCCGGCCTTAGCCGTGCCGGATCGCATTGTCATCGGTGACGAGTCTCCCTTTTCATACACCTCGGTATAAGAAAGGGCACCTTTTCTCGATACGCCTCGTAATCCTTGAATATCCGCGGAAAACTATAGCGGTCCTGCACCTCGATCAACAGGAAGTTGAAGAATATCACGAGAAACGCCGGTACGACAGAGGGGGAAAATCCCCGGAGAAAGGCCAGCGAAAGCATGTACAGCGCCAGCCACCAGAATCCCGGATGCCTGCAGGTCCCGTAGGAGCCCCAGCTTACCGTATCGGTCTTGTCTGCAATCATTTTTTTTCTGCCCAGGGCGAGTTCGAAAAACACTGTCCATGCCAGCATGCCCGCGGAACCGAGGGCGAACGCGAAAAGAAGGTAGAAGAGGGCAGGCCGGCCTGACACCAGAGCCGCCGCCCTGGCTGCCGCGTCAGTCGCAAATCCTTCCGCCCTGGCGTTTTCAGCTGTAAAAGCCCTCAGGATGGCTCCGACCACAGGGCTGGCGTAAAGCGCGAGCGCGGCGATAACCAGGCAGTACCCCAGCCCTCTGAATGGTTTAGCAGCCTCTTTTTTCCGCGGTTCCAGCAGCTCTGCAAGCACAAGAAGAGAAAAACCCGCCGTTATGAAAGAATTTAGTACCATTGCGTTACATATTGTGCTACAATACGCCGAGTTTTGCCAGACATTGTTAAACGCAGGGGATTCCGGCATGATTCTGGACGCATCGTCGCTGATTCCAGCACTATCCTTCATCATATACATCGTCTTCATCGTCTTTGGTCTGTACAGTCGCAAGGACAAGGTTGACGGATCCTTTCTCCAGTACATGTTTTTTATGGCCCTCTGGAGTTTCGGATCCTTCATGATGCATGCCAACACCGGAATCCTCTCGCCGCTTTTGTGGAACAAGGTCATGCTCATGGGGCTCTTCGGCGGTCCCATATCCTTCCTGGCCACGATGATCCATCTTTCGGGCACCGAAAAACGCCGCTACAGGGTGTTCCTCTACGCCGGCTACGTCATCTACATCTTCATGGCCTATCTCAACCTGAGCTCCAAGGTGGTCACCGACGCAGGTTTCGACAGCGACGGTTTCTACTATGTTCTCGGACCAGGGGCCGTAGTTTCTTATTCCCTGGCCTATTTTTTTCTGGCCCTCTCCATCATTCTTCTTGCAAGGCAGCTCAAGGAGAGCGAAAACCGCTTCAAACGCAAGACGCTCAAGCTGCTTATCTACGGCGCTGTCATCATCATAGGCGGCGTGGCGGTCAACCTGTACAAGCCCCTGGGTAAGTATCCCATCGACCTCATGGCGGCCACCATAAATGCAGCCATCATCTTCTTTGCCGTCTACAAATACCGCCTCATCCATTATTCGTCCACGGTGCTCAACATTCTGCTTACATTTTTCGTCTCGCTTTTGACGGGAGCCCTGTTTCTATTCTTCTTCGTGCCCATATTCCATCTAAACAACAATATTCCCTTTCCCCGCATTCTGCTCTTGGCCCTCATTCTGGGCTTTATCACCTCCATTGTCCTCTCGCCACTACGCACCACGACTCTGTCCTTTCTCGAGCGCATCTACGGGGGCAAAACCTTCACATACTACCAGAGCCTCAGAGTCTTCTCCGCCAGCCTCACTTCCATAGTCGATCTGGAAACCTTGGGCAACCTTACAATTGAAAAAATAATGTCCACCTTCGGCCTGGAGTGGGCGTTCATGCTGGTCAACGATTTCAACGACAGGAATTACAAGATAAACGTGGCAAAAAAACTGCCCTTCGCCGGCGGCCTGGTGGAGGGACAGGACCAATCCATAAGCCTCAAGCGGGGCAGCGAGCTGGTGCGTAGCTTCACCGTACACCAGGGAGCCGACAAGAGCGACCTCCAATACCTCTACCAGCCACAGCGGATGATCGAGATTCCGCTGGAGAAGCAAGGAATCGGCGATACGATACTGGCCAGCCTCGTGCTCCCCCTCAAGTTCAAGGAGCGGCTCAACGGCTTTATCGTTCTGGGTCCCCAGGCAGACAAGGACTATTACAACCAATTCGATATCGAAATGCTCCAGCTCTTGAGCGTCCAGTGCTCGGTGGCTCTTGAGAACGCCATAACCTTCGAGCGATTGCGCCAGCAGCAGAAGCGCCTTCAGAATATCAACAACCAGCTGGAGATAAGCAGGAACAAGCTGGAGGCGTTTTTCGACGGTATCACTACGCCCATATCGATCCAGGACATCAACTACAACATCATCGAAGTGAATTACGCGGCCCGTCGTTATTTCGAGAAATCCGCCGAAGAGCTCATCGGCAACAAGTGCTACAAGGCCTTCTTCAACCGGGACAGGCCATGCATAGAATGCCTGGCCCAGGATTGCCTGCATACCAGGCTGCCCTTCAACGCCGAGCGCCAGGACGTGAAGGGGCTGTTGACCTTTTCGCTCAACTTCTATCCCATTTCCGTGCCTAAATCCTCGTCGCCGATATTCCTCGAATTCTTCCAGGACATTACAAAACAGAAGACGCTGCAGGAAGAACTGGTGCAGTCCGAGAAGTTGGCCGGCATCGGTACCCTGGTGTCGGGCATCGCGCACGAGATCAACAATCCCTTGGGCGCTATTTTAGGCACCGCCGACCTCATGCTCCCCGAGACGCCCGAAAGCTCCCGGCTGCGCGAATACGCCCAAGACATAATCCGTTACGCCCAGAACGCCGCCGAGGTCATCAGGGACCTGATGACCTATTCCAGAAAGACCAAGAGCCAGACCGATCTCGTGAAACCAGTGACTATTCTCGAAAACTCTCTAAAACTCGCGATGCGCGGCATCGATTTCGGCTCGGTGCTGGTTAAAAAGGATTACGACCAGGCTTCCGAGGTCCAAGCCAATTCCACCGAGCTGCAGCAGGTTTTTTTAAACCTCATCGTCAACGCCGTGCAGGCCATGAACGGGGACGGCACGCTGAGTCTGGGGGTCAAGCAGGAAGAGGCGGACGTGATCATCACTGTCCAGGATACAGGGCTTGGCATACAGAAAGAAAACCTGGACAAGGTTTTCAATCCCTTTTTCACCACCAAGGATCCGGGGGCCGGGACGGGGCTGGGCCTTTCCATAGCCCATCATATAATTTCGAAGTTGGGGGGAAGAATTCTTATCGATTCAAAGGAAAAAAAGGGAACGACCTTCAGGATTATCCTGCCCGCCGCCAACATGGAGAAAAATAAAATACGCTTTCTACATGCCAAGGATTCGAGGCAGGTCGAGGACTCCTTCTACCTTCAGCGCAAGATTCTCGTGGGTGAAAAAGGCTATCTGGAGGAGACAATCCGCAGGAGCGAGGACGAAAGCGCCTTCCATGTCCTGGCCTACAAGGGAATGCAACCCGTCGGCACTACGACGCTCCACTTGAGCGAGCTTGAAGGGAAGATTCCCATCCAGAAGAATTTCGATATTTCGAAGTATCTTGATGGCGATAAACCCTACGCCGAAATCGACCGACTGGCCATAATCAAGGAAGAGCGGGGCTCCATCGTGCCCTTCAGCCTTATGGTGCTTTCGTACCTCTACATCCGCGGCAGAGACGTGGACACGATCTTCCTGGACGTGTTCAGCGACGAGACAAAGCTAATCCGTATGTACGAAAAGCTGGGTTTCAAGGTGATCGGCACCTACAACCGCCCCCTTCCCTGCACGGTGATGATGCTCAACCACGAGTCCAACTACATCGACCAGGTCTCGCGGATGGAGCACTTTGTCCAAGGCTTTTTCTCTCGCCTCATGCCCCGTCTGGAGTTCGATGGTCAGGACAGGGAGTATGTGTTCAAGACTATCCACGAAATCAACAAGAAATCCGAGCGAATCGCCGAGGCCGCTGCCCGGAGCGAGAAAATGCTGGGGCAGAGAAGGACGGACAGCGTCGCTGATAAAAAGGGCGCCGAACCTGGGGCGGAAACAAGCGGCGGACCTGCCGCGGCGGATACCGATAAGCCCGGAGCAGCGCGGGCTGTCGACGATGATGCGGAAAAAGCCTAGTAGCGGATAAGAGCTCCCGTTTCCTTGGACCGGTAAATCCCCTCCATGATCTTCACTGCCTCACGACCTTCCTCGCCGCTTACCGCGGGCTTTAGCCCTTCGCGGAGGGCTAAAGCGAAGTCTTCAATCTGGAGTTTGAAAAAATACCAGGTGGGATCGATTTTGGAAAAGAAGGCCTCGTCCTCGGCCTTCCAGGTGTCCAGCATTTTTTCCTGACCGGGCACAGTCCACAGATCGTTGTAGGGAGGTTCCAGGACGCCGTTCATCCCCGCTATGAACATGGCTCCTCCATCGGTCTGAACCCCCGCCGAAGCGCCCGAGCTGCCGTGCACGGCTACCTTGGCATGGATGCCCGGTTTCTGAGAGTTGGATACGAAGATAGAGCCTAAGCCCCCATTGGCAAAATAAACCGTGGCCACCGCCGAGTCGTCTACTTCTATATAGGGGTGATTGGCATTGATCCATGAGCCCTGGACCCCTGAAACGGGTCCCATGAACCAGGACAGGAGATCCAGCTGATGAGGGGCTTGATTGACGATGACACCGCCGCCCTCGCCGGCCCAGGAGCCGCGCCAGGGGTCGGAGCGGTAGTAGGCTTCGTCCCTCCAGCCCAGGATGGTCACCTGGCCAAGTAGGGGCGTGCCGAGGAGTCCTTCGTCTATGGCGGCCTTGATACGCCTGGTGGAGGGATACCAGCGGCGCTGGCTTATGACTCCCAGCTGGCGGCGCTGCGCGAGGGCGGCGGCTATCATGGCATTGCAGTCTGCC
>JAEZSM010000106.1 GCA_023421875.1 Spirochaetota bacterium
GCCTTGGGCCGTCGGTTATTACGGAACAGTCTGCCTTGGCCGAGGTGCATGAAAATTTTTCGAAGCTCGGGCTGGAATATTATGGCTAAGCCAATCACCAAGCCGGGGGCGACGATGCCGAGCACCCAGGTGACGGTGGAAAGCTGAAGGAAAAACGCCACGGCATAGATTCCAGCCAGGAGGAGAATGCCCTTGATCAGCTGCACAGCCTTGGTTTTGACCAATATCTGGTAGGTGTTGTAGATCAGATAGGCCAGAAGCAGGACATCCAGCACTGGCCGGACATAGGTGGAGAAAATAACCGAAACGCCGTTAAGATCCATGCTCAGGTCCTCACTGCTCGGCCTGGGTACGCTCGAGTCGGCAGGCAGGAGACGAAAAGCGCAAGCGCGTCCTTAGTCTCAGCAACATCGTGCACCCGAATAATATCGGCGCCGCCCATCCAGGCGGCGCAGGCTGCGCCGAGGCTGCCTGAGAGCCTCTGCTCGACGGGTTTTCCCGTGATCTGCCCAATAAACCGCTTGCGCGAAAGGCCTACCAGGACAGGATACCCGCATTCGGCAACGAGATAAAGCCTCCTGATGAGATCAAGGTTGTGTTCCAGCGTTTTTCCGAACCCTATCCCGGGGTCGAGAATGATGGAGTCCCGGGCAATGCCCGCATCCAGAGCCTTGGATACGGCTGCGCGAAGATAGGCGGCAACCTCGGCGGCACAGTCGCTATAAACCGGATTCTCCTGCATGGTCGAAGGCTCGCCTAGCATGTGCATAAGCACGAGCCCTGCGCCGAACCGGGCAACGACGGAGGCCATGGCCGGATCCGAAAGCGCCGCGATATCGTTCACGATGTCGGCGCCTTCGTCCAAGGCTGCTTTGGCTACCGCTGCCCTTCTTGTATCCACCGACACCAGCGCGCCCGACCGGGCTCGAAAGGCCCTGAGAGCAGGGATGAGCCTTCCCATTTCCTCGTCAGGCCCCACCGGCGCCGAGCCCGGTCGGGTCGATTCGGCGCCGAAATCCAGAATGTCGGCGCCCTCGGCCAGGAGCGCTAAGGCCCGGTCTACCGCCTGCTCCGGTTCCGGCGCCCGGGAACCGGGAAAAAACGAGTCTGGCGTCAGGTTGACGATACCCATCACGAGGGGCTTTTCGCCCAGGACAAGGCTTCGCTTATCGGGCAAGGACAGGATGCGCTTCATCCACCCTCCCCGCCGCGTCGGCAGCCAGCAAGCTAAAGGTCGTGAACAAGCCTTCTTCGTCCAGTCCCGCATCGCTGAGTAGCTCATCCCTTGAGGCCTGGGCAGGCAACTCCGGGCCGAAGCCCAGCGTTACAAGCTTGGTCAGAACAGCCCTGCGGGCGAGAATCGCGGCGATCGACTCGCCGACTCCCCCGGACTTGCAGCCTTCCTCAACCACCGCCACAGCCCTGTACCGAGAACAGATCCCGGCAAGCTCCTGATCGTCCAGAGGGCTTGCAAAGCGCAGGGAATAGAGATCGATGAAATACCCTGCTTCTTCGAGCCTGTCGGAAGCCCTAGCTGCCACATGAGCCACGGGGCCTAGGGCACAGACCAGCAGGGAAGCGTTTTCTCTTTTTCGTAGAAAGATACCTCTGCCGGGCTGCGGCGGGGCTTCGCAGCCCGGCTCGTCGCACTCCGCCTTGGCCTTGGGAAAGCGCAGAAAGACCGGTCCCTTCCAGTCAAGGGCGAAGCGGAGGAAACTCCCCATTTCCGTTGCGCAGGATGGAGCCAGAATTGTGCTGTTGGGCAGGCTCTTCAAGAGGGGAATATCGAAAAATCCCTGGTGCGTCTCGCCGTCCTCCCCCACAGCTCCCGCCCGGTCCATGGCGAATACCACGTGGTGATTGGGAAGGGCAACGTCATGGATTACCTGATCCACGGCACGCTGCATGAAGGTGGAATAGACAGCCACCACGGGCAAAAGCCCCCCGGCGGCGAGCCCTGCGGCAAACGTTACCGCATGCTGTTCAGCGATCCCCACGTCGTACACCCTAAAGGGCGCGAGCTTAGCCATCCGTTCCAGACCCGTGCCCTTGCTCATGGCTGCGGTGATCGCTACAAGCTCCGGTCTTTCCTGAGCCAGGGAAGCCATTATTCCGCCGAAAAGCTCGGTGAAAGAAGGCCTCGCCTGGGTCGGCAGGTCAGGACAGGAGGGAGCAAGACCATGGAACGCTTCAGGATCCTCTTCGGCCTTGAAAAAGCCGTTGCCCTTTTTTGTCATAACATGGACGACCACAGGGCGCTGCAGTCGCCGCACCTGGGACAGAACGCTTAAGAGAACGGGAATGTTGTGCCCGTCTATGGGGCCAACGTACTCGAATCCCAGGTCGGCAAAGAGGTTTTCCTTGAAGAAAATCGCCTTCACCGCCCGTTTGCCGCGGACAACAAGCTCCAAAAGCCCGCGCCCTACCAGGGGAATCGAAACGACAATAGAGTCGAAGCTCCTTCTGAAAGCCTGATAATGCTCGGTGGCGGTAAGCCTGGAGAGGTAGCGCGAGAGCGCCCCCACGTTCCTGGAAATGGACATCTTGTTGTCGTTCAGGATGACGATGAGAGGAAGTTGAAGCTGGGATACATTGGTAAGAGCTTCAAAGGCCATGCCGGCGGTGAGAGCGCCGTCACCGATCACCGCCACAACCCTTCCGGTTTTGCCCTGGCGCTTTTTAGACTCCAGCAGTCCCAGGGCCGATGAGAGGGAAGTTGAGGAATGGCCGGTGTCGAAGATATCGTGGATGCTTTCCGAACGTTTGGGGAAACCCGAAAGCCCCCCCTTCTTCCTTATTTTATCAAAATCCTTACGCCTTCCGGTGATGAGTTTGTGGGCATAGCTCTGATGGCCCACATCCCAGATAATCGCGTCCTTTGGCGAATCGAAAATCCTGTGGAGGGCTATTGTCAATTCCACCACGCCGAGATTGGAAGCCAAATGGCCACCGTTCGTCGTCACGGTTTCGAGAATCTTTTTACGAATTTCTTTAGCCAGGATGCGGAGCTCCGATTCCTTGAGCTTCTTGACATCCTCGGGCGATTCCACCGAATCCAGCAAACCCATGAAAAATTACCGTATCATCAATTGAAGGCTTTTTCCAGTGCTTGCGAAAAAACCTGCGCGAGCCTAAAGTCGAGCCATGGAAGAAACGCGAATTCTGGTCCTCCACCTGCTGTCGGCGCTGCCCGGGGAGGCATCTTTCCAGGATCTGCCCTGGCACGAAGCCCGCCCCATCCTGGGCTCCCTCTTTTGGACATTTCCGGCGAATATAATCCAGCAGGGCAAACAACAAAACGGACCGAGCCTTGTCAGGCCCCTGCCGCAACCCGAGCCGCTCACCCGCCTTGATCCGGGGAATTACTTTTTTTTGCAGTGGAGAAATGGTTCCTATGCATCGATCGAGGATGGACTGGAGGATTTTCTCCGGCAGCTGTGGTGGGAAGGCAAAGCCTGTAGTGGCCCCCTCATCCTCAGGGTGCTGAACGAGGAAGGCCACCGGACATTCCAGGCCTTGCGCGCGCTGGCCTAAACTATTCCAGGATGCCGTAGATGCGCCGAACCCCGGCGCTGGACGATTGTTCCTTCTGTATCCTGAACTTGCCAAGACTGCCTGTGCGTTCTACATGAGGTCCGCCGCAGACTTCCTTGGAAAAGTCGCCCATGGAATAGACCTTCACAACGGCTTCGTACTTTTCACCGAACAAGGCTATGGCTCCGGAGGCCTTGGCTTCCTCCAGACTCATCATTTCCATGGTTACCGGAAGATCGCGACGAATTTGCTCGTTTACAATCTGTTCTACCTCGGCGATTTCTTCCCTGGTCATGGGCGCAGGATGGGAGAAGTCGAACCGTACACGTTCTGGATTGATGTTGCTCCCCTTCTGAGCCACGTGGTCGCCTAAAACAATGCGAAGCGCCTTGTGCAAAAGATGGGTAGCCGAGTGATACTTGGTGGAGATCTCCGAATGGTCGGCCAAGCCTCCCTTGAACATCTGCTCGCTCCCGGCCCGGGACAGCTCCTGATGCTTTTTATAGGCCTCGTCGAATTCCTGGCGGTTGACCTTGAGGCCGTTTTCGGCGGCCAGTTCTTCGGTGAGCTCGATGGGAAAACCGTAGGTATCGTAGAGCTTGAAGGCCATTCGTCCCGACATGACTCGCTGAGGGTTTTTAAGCAGGTTGGGCAGCATCTTGTCGAATTCATGCTCGCCCTTCTGGAGTGTTTCCAGGAATTTTTCCTCCTCCCGCCTCAGTTCCGAGAGAATCCGATCTCTATTCTCCGCCAGTTCGGGATAGGGACCGGAATAGTTATCCACGATGCCTGCGGCCGGCTCTGATAAAAAGGCTCCCTCGATCCCCAGCTTGCGACCGTGCCGCACAGCCCTCCTGATGATCCTCCGAAGCACATAGCCGGCACCCACGTTAGAGGGCAGCACTGCCTTGGGATCGCCCAGGATAAAGGTCGCCGTTCTGGCGTGGTCGGCGATTATTCTGAAGCTGCGGCCCAGTTCGGGGTCTTCGCCCGGAGTCCCGTAGGTCTTGCCTGAGAGTTTTTCCAGGGCGCGGAGAATGGGAGTGAAGGCTTCGGTCTCGTAGACCGACTTCCTGCCCTGCAGCATGGCTACGGTGCGCTCCAAGCCCATGCCCGTATCCACATTCTGGGCAGGAAGGCGCACAAGGGTTTTCTCGTCCACCCTGTTGAATTCCATGAAGACATTGTTCCAGATCTCCATCCAGTTCTTGGGGTCGCTGCCCTTGTTGGATCCCGGTGGCGGTAGGCCCTGCCCTGTCCAGTAGAAAATCTCGGTGTCCGGGCCGCAGGGACCGGTGGGACCCGTCGCCCACCAGTTGTCCGTGGCAGGAAGGTAGGCGATCCTGTCTTCGGCGATGCCCAGCTGCCTCCAGGCCTGGGCAGAAACCTCGTCTTTAGGGGCGTTTTCGTCACCGGCAAAGACGGTGACCGAAATCTTGGCAGGATCCAGAGCCAGCCACTGGGGCGAAACCAGGAATTCCCAGGAAAATGCAATGGAATCTTCCTTGAAATAGTCTCCCAGAGACCAGTTGCCCAGCATTTCGAAAAAAGTGAGATGGCTTTCGTCGCCCACGTCCTCGATATCCCCGGTTCGTATGCACTTTTGATAATCCACCAGCCGCTTCCCCGCCGGGTGAGGCTCCCCCAAAAGATAGGGAACCAGGGGATGCATCCCCGCGGTGGTGAACAGAACGGAGGGATCGTTTTCCGGTATCAGCGACTTCCCGCTTATCTCTACGTGCGCCTTCGTCTTGAAGTATTCGATGAATTTTCTGCGCAGTTCATGAATGGTGATCATGCGCGGAAGTGTACGGCAGGTCTGGGATTATGGTCAATCAGAGGCCTGGAGAAAGAAAAGTCGAAACTGTTATATTGAATGATTGTTCGTTTATAGTATACTGAAGGTAAAAGCGGATTCTGGAGGCAGGTATGGAGATACTGATCACCGGCGGATTCGGTAATGTGGGACGAAGCGCCGTAAAGGCTTGCATCGCCGCTGGCCACAGGGTGACGATTCTGGAAAGCCCCCAGGCCATGGCAAAGACAGACGCAGGACTGCGCAGGATGCTCCGCTCCCCCTGGAGAGATTGTACGGTCCTTTTCTGCGACCTGAGAAAACTAGAGGACGTTCGGAACGCATTATCGTCATTCGATAAAGGTCCGGACGCGGTCATACACCTTGCGGCCCTGATTCCCCCGGCGGCGGATCGGGATGAGGCAAAAACCTGGGAAGTCAATGTCGGGGGAACAAAAAACCTTATCGAATCCTGTATGGCGCTTTCCAAGCCTCCGCGCTTTATTCTGGCATCCAGCATCGCCACCTACGGGGATAGACTCCAGGATTTCTGGATCAAGATCGGCGACAAGCTCAAACCGACAGAAATCTATAGCCGCACCAAGGTGGAGTGTGAAAAAATGGTGAAGGCTTCAGGCCTCGAGTATGCAATCCTGCGCCTATCCTATGTTGTCTGGGCCAAGTGGCTGCCCTTCGATCCCATGCTCTTCGCCATGCCCTTGGAAACCCGCCTGGAGGTCGTCCACACCGAAGACGCAGGCCGCGCCTTTGCCGCCGCCGCCGAGCTTCCCGCCGCCGCGGGCAGAACCCTTAACATCGGCGGCGGCCCTCTCTGCCGCACCTCGTTCAGGGCATTTCTAGACAGGATATTCCGCTACTACGGCCTGGGCGATTCCTCCTTCCTGCCCCCGGAAGTCTTCGCCACCGCGAATTTTCACTGCGGCTGGTACGCCGACTCCGACCAGGCAGAGGAATTGCTGCATTTTAGAAGAAAAACTCTGGAGGACTACTACGAGGAAGTCCGCTGGGAAACAAGGCTTATCGCCCCCTTGGCCGCTCTAGCGGCGCCGGCGGTGCGGCGCTGGCTCATCAAAAAGAGTCCTTATGCTAAAGTCAGGGCTAAAGCTCGGGCAGGGCGCGTCCAAGGGTTGCTTCGACTGTCGAGACAAGAAAAGCGATAATCTCGCCGACTCCAATACCCATATCGATCCTCCTGCTCAGGCGCAGGGACTCCAGACTCCCCAGGAGCATCACCAGAAGCCCCGCCTCCAGCTCGGGAATGGCGGTCCGCAGACTCTGCCCGTTTTCCGCTACGCACTCGCCGATGATCGAAGCGATAAGGGAGGCCAGGGAGTCCAGTTTTTCCTTGAGCCGGGTCGCG
>JAEZSM010000121.1 GCA_023421875.1 Spirochaetota bacterium
CAGGCCGTGGTAATCCCCGTGGCGCCTACCTTCGACGCCTATGCCAAGGAGCTTTGCGCCACGCTCAGAACCGCGGGCTTCAGGGTGCGGGCCGACCTCTCGGATTCCAGGATGAACGCCAAGATCAGGGAAGCCCAGGCCAAGAAGATCCCCTACATGCTCGTGGTGGGCCAGAAGGAAATGGAGGAAAAAACTCTCTCCCTGCGCCTGAGGGACGGCCGGCAGGAAAACGGACTTGCCGTGGATGCCTTTATCGGCCGGGTGCGGGGCTTGATGGAGAAAAAATCGCTGGAACTTTGAAGCCGAAAAAAGCCGAGGGGAGGAAACAGCCCGGAAGCGCCGGAAACCGACATCTTCCCTGATTTTTTCGCTCCCCGAGTTTCCAGAATCCTGTTATACTGTGCCGAGGCATTCGGCATTCAAGGAGAATTTGCATGGTAGACCTACATACGCACTATATGGGACTCGTCCTGGACAACCCCCTGATCGTCGCATCATCAGGCCTCACCGGTAGCCCCGAGGGCGCCGAAAAGGCCGCCGCCGCAGGGGCGGGAGCCGTGGTTCTCAAGTCGCTGTTCGAAGAGCAGATACTGGCAGAGCTAGGGAAGGAGACCGAAGGCGTCGACCTGGACGCCCATCCGGAGGCAGAGGCCTTTATGAGCCGGACCGCCTGGGAGGAGGGCAGCGATGCCTACCTGTCCCTGGTCCGCGACTCAAAGAGCCGGGTAGGCAAGACACCCCTCATCGCCAGTATCAACTGCGTTGGTTCGGGTAACTGGGCTTCCTTCGCTTCACAGATCGAGCAGGCCGGGGCCGATGCCCTGGAGCTTAATATCGCCTATATGCCCGATTCGCCATCCCTCGGCTCGAAAGCCATTGAGGAGAGGGTCTTCTCCACCGTCAAAGAGGTGCGGCTCTCCACCAAGCTGCCCATCGAAGTTAAACTGGGTTCGCACTACTCCAGCCTGCCCTATCTTGCCGCCTCCATCTCCAAGATCGGCGCCAACGCCCTGGTTCTCTTCAACCGCTTTTACCGCCTGGATATCGATATCGACGGGATGAAGCTTACCCGTGCCCAGCCCATGAGCAGCGGCGACGAATACCACGACAGCCTGCGCTGGACCGCCATTCTATTCCAGCGGGCGGGCATCGAGCTCTGCGGCGCTACGGGCATCCACGATGCCTCGACCATGGCAAAGTTCATCTTGGCCGGCGCAAGTACCGTGCAGATCTGCTCGGCGATTTACAAGGGCGGCTGGAAAACCCTGGGCAGCATCCTCGACGACCTGCGCAGTCTTATGGAAGCCCAGGGCTTTTCTTCCATCGATTCCATGCAAGGCAGGCTTTCGGCAAAAAGTACCGGCCGCCTGGACGAATACATGCGTTTCCAGTACATCAAGGCGCTCACGGGGATTTCCTGATGCCCCCGATCGAGGGCGTCATTTTTCCATACAATCAATAAAGGATGGTGCAAAATGGAACTGGAACTTAGCCTCGCGAATCTCTCCAAAGCCTTCCCCGCAGACCTGAGTCCCGACCAGAAGGCCAGGGCCCAGACACTCTTTCTGAAAAAACTCTCGCTTAAAGCCCATGCTTTCTATGGCGGAAAGATGCAGACCCTGCCCAAGGCCGGCGTGTACGGCTTTAACTGGTTCAACGTTTGGTATACCCCTGGTGTATCAAAAATTTCCACTACCATCAGGGACGATAACGACGCATCCTTCGCCCTCTCCAACAGAGGTAATCTTGTGGCGGTGGTTTCGGATTCCACCCGCGTGTTGGGCGACGGTGACTGCACACCCCCTGGCGGATTGGGCGTCATGGAGGGCAAGGCCTTCCTCATGAAGTACTTAGGCGGGGTGGATTCCATAGCCCTCTGCGTGGATTCCCGGGGCAAGGACGGCAAGCACGATCCCGACAAGATCATCGAGTTCGTTAAAATGCTCCAGCCCTCGGTGGGAGCGGTCAACCTCGAAGACATCAGTCAGCCCAACTGCTACAAGGTGCTGGACGAGCTGCGGGAAAGCTGCGAGATTCCCGTCTGGCACGACGACGCCCAGGGAACCGCAAGCGTAACGCTGGCAGGGCTTTTAAACGCATTGCACCTGGCGGGCAAGAAACTCTCCGAGGCAAAGATAGTATTCCTGGGTGCCGGCGCCTCCAATACCACCATCGCCCGGCTCATCCTGACCGACGGCGGCAATGGCGAGAACATGATCATGTTCGATACCAAGGGCTCGCTCCATGCCGGCAGAAAGGATATCGAAGCCGACGCCAGGCTTTATAGGAAATGGGAGCTTTGCAAGGCCACCAATCCGAAGCGCGTGGAAGGGGAGGCTGAGGCTATCAAGGGCGCCGATGTCCTTATCGCCCTCTCCACCCCCGGTCCCGATACTGTAAAGCGCGAGTGGATACGCTCCATGGCGCCCAAAGCCATTGTTTTCGCCTGCGCCAATCCCGTGCCAGAAATTTGGCCCTACGCGGCCAAGGAAGAGGGCGCCTTTATCGTCGCCACCGGCAGGGGGGATTTCCCCAACCAGGTGAACAATTCGGTCTGCTTCCCCGGCATCCTCAAGGGAGCGCTGGCAGTGCGGGCCCGCAAGATCACCGATGGCATGGCCATCCGCTGCGCCCACTCCCTGGCAGACTTCGCAAAGGCCAGGGGCATCGGGCCAGACAATATCGTAGCCACCATGGAAGAAACCGAGGTCTTCGCCGTGGAGGCCGCCGACGTGGCTATGCAGGCTATCGCCGAGGGCGTGGCCCGCATAAAGGCGACCTGGCAGGAGGTGCACGATAATGCACTGGCCGACATCCAGGCTTCCAGGAAGATGACCAAGGATCTCATGGCGGCGGGGCATATAAAGGAACCACCCAAGGAAATGCTGGAAGCGCTGCTCAAGGAGGCAATCGCCGAAGTGCGGGGCTGATTCGTTCCACGCTTAGCTTCGCATGCGGAGGCCTCTGGGTTCCATAACGGTAAAGCTAAGAGCCCAGCCTTTGCCGAGATTCGGTGCAGCGGCGGGC
>JAEZSM010000150.1 GCA_023421875.1 Spirochaetota bacterium
GACCTGAGGGGCAAAACCCTGGGCGTCATCGGCTGCGGACGCATAGGCCAGACCATCGCCAAGGCCTGCTACGACTCCTTCGGCATGAAAATCGTCGGCTACGACGAGTTCCTCCCCACGGCGGTGCAGAAAAGCCTCTCCGCCTGGATCGAATTCGTCAGCCTGGAAGAGCTCTGCCGCAGGTCCAACGTCTTCACCATGCACGTCCCCCTCACCGACGGCACCCGCAACCTCATCAACGCCGAACGCCTGGCCCTCATGCAGAAAGACGCGGTTATCGTCAACACCTCCCGTGGGGGCGTTATCGACGAAGTCGCCCTGGCCGCGGCCCTCAAGGCCGGCCAGATCGGCGGCGCGGGCTTGGACGTTTTCGAGGACGAGCCACCCAAAGCCGACAACCCCCTGTTAAGCTGCGAAACAGCCCTCCTGACGCCCCACGCCGCCGCCCTCACCACCGAGTGCGTTCTGCGCATGGCCGTGGCGGGCAGTCAGCGTGTCATCGACATGGCCGCCGGCTTCAATCCCGGGCTGGTAGCCAACCCCGAAGTGCTCTCACAAGAGCGCTGGAAGGGCCTCAAGGCGAAGGGCTAGGCCGCCGAGTAATAATTTTAACGAGTAGGAATTTGGACAGGATAACAAGAATTTTTACAGGATTAACAAGTATTTAGGTAAAATAAGAGGCCCGCAAACCTTCCGGTTTGCGGGCCTCTCTTTCAAAAAAACACAGTATCTTTCATAAATTCGCTAAACGTCTGACGGCCCCAGCCTTAGCCCTAGCACCAGCCCCGGCCTAGCACTAACCCAAGCTCCAGTTTTACCCAACGCATTCTACTAACTTTCCCAATGGGCAAAAATGCACTAAAAGCCCCGCGACCTCCCTCGTATAAGGCTCTCGGATATCGTTCGCTACCAAAATATTCAAGGAACCGGGGTGCAAGGTCCTAAAAGCTTTCATACCCACAGGATCAAAGGCCGAGGCCGACCACTTGGCTTCGATAGCCACGGGATCTTTTCCTCTCCTGCGGCAGACGAAATCCACCTCCCTGCCCTGTTTATCCCTCCAACAGAGGATTTCCTCGTCCTGCAATCCAGCCTTGAGTTCGTTGAGCACTAGATGCTCCCAAAAGAAACCCTTGTCCTTGGCGGGAATTTCGTGCAGGCCTTGTGACCAGGCCACAAAACCCGTGTCAAAACCATACACCAGGGGAGTGGAAACGATCTCTCTGGAATGCCCGTTGTTAAACGGCCTTACAATCCATACTAAGTGGGTTGATTCCAGAATGGCCAAGTAATTGGCGATTGTCGGCCGCGACACCCCGCAGGCTGTAGCGAAAGCCGCCGCATTGAAGCGGCCTGAACTCTGGGCAAGCAAGAGCTCCGCGAATTTCAAAAAAGAGTCTCTCCGCTCAAGACGGAATAACTCGAGAATATCCCGTGCCCAAAAGGCCTCCATCCATTCGGAATAGTCTTTGTCGTCCCGCCTCTCGTCCAGAAAAAACCCGGGCAAGCCCCCATTAAGGAAACGCCGAGTCCTGTCTCCGTAGCCGGGAAAGCTCGAATCCTGTTCGCACAGCGGAGTCAGGCGCAGCTCGCTCTTTCTTCCTGCCAAGGTATCCCTGAATTTTGCGGAGGCTCCTAGGGTAGAAGATCCCGTGGCGATTATTTTCACCTGCGGAAAGTGATCCGCCGCAATCTTGAGCAATGCGGCGGGATCCTGAAGCCGATGAATTTCATCCAGGGCTATGCACCCTTCAGAGACAGATCTTAAGAAAGCTTCCGGATCCTCCAGCTCTCGACGAACCGACGGCAGCTCGCAATCGTAGTAGCGGATTCCTTCAATACTTCGGCAGAGCATGGTTTTGCCCACGCGCCGCACCCCGGAAAGCCAGACTATAGGCCGCCGCTCCCACAGAGCCAGGATTCTATTTTTCCACCACACGCGCTCAATCATAGCCATAGTATGTAATAAAAAATGACCAAACGCAAGTCTATCTGCATTTGGTCATGACTATTCGCAACTCGACTTTACAAAAAGAACTTCGCCCTTAGCTCCAGCACGTTTTTCCACTCAGGAGACTTCAAGGCTATCCCGCTGCCTATACCGTCCTCGTACCAGGTGTAGGAAAGCCCGTAGCCCAGCCCCAATTCGAGAGGAACGGAGGCCCCGAAAAGCTTTGGCGCCTCCACCGGACTCCAACCCGCCCGCAGCGTAAGCAGGTGATTGTAATCGTAGACCCCGTCGTGAAGGAAATTCTTTACATAATCCGCCACGCCCCCGGAACCATAATCCAGATGCTCATCCACATCGCCATAGATATAGTGATTCGTCGTCACATAGGCTCTCGGGTCGTCCCCATGCCGGATAAAACTGTACTCCATCGAGCCTTTCCAGCCTGCGCCCAACCGCGCATCGAGCCTGAACAGCAGCTCGTCGGAATTCGGCTTAAGGTGATAGCCTAAGTTTTCGCCGTCGTTCGTATAGTTCGTATTCACCTGGAGCCTTGTATCGCTGTTCCATGTGGGCGGATGGGTATAGACGAAGGGTTCGATCTTTGTGTATTGGGCGGTAAAAATGCCGAAAGGCAGCCATGGAAAACCCAGTTTGAGCCCGCCCTGATAGGCGAACATATTCCGCGCCTTGGAAAACCACTCGTCAAAGCCCGAAAGCTCCATCTCGTCGATATAACCCGAAAAATAAAACTTTCCGATGCGCTTGAGAAAAATCTGGATATCCCCATGCAACGCCATGTTGTCCACGTCAGACTGGGTAACCTGGTACTCCACCGCGAACATCATGGGCGAAAGGTACCCCAACTCAAAGCGCTTGGCCCCTATCATCGAGCCCGACGCCCCAACGCTGAGCCAGTCGAAAGGAAAAAGCTCCAGCCGCTGAATGGCCAGCATCTTCTGCTCGGTGACGGCCGTATAGATGCCGCCGCTCATACTCGTCGATCGGTCGGCGTTCCCCTTCTCCCAATTCCCCAGGGATCCCACCATGTGAGAAACAGCGAAAATTTCCGAAGGCCTGAACTGTGCTTCCAGACCCATAAACGGCCTGGCCGTGCCCGAGAGGGCAAGTGAGCCAGAACCAACGCCCCAATCCCGCCTGAACCGCGAAAGCCTTAACGAAAAAGCTCCCGATTCAGTCGCTCCCGCTATATCGTTACGTAGATCGAAACTCCATGTAGGGTACGGTTCCCCGCCATCCGAATAGGGGCTGGTGGAAACCTTGTTGTGATGCGCATCCCACTGTTTGGTGAAGCTATAGGGCAGAAAAAGATCCCTGTTTACCTTGTCATAGGTCACCCCAATCGTTCCCCAGAGCGAAAGCCAGGGCTCTGGATAGGCCTTAATATAGGCTTGGAACACTGAATTAAGGTGCCAGAGATCGGACGAGTCGCCGCTCCAGACGCCGGAGCCACCTGATCCAGAACCGCTCAGGCCCGCGACCGCCGCGTCCACAATCCCGGCAGCGTCGAAACGTCCAGTGGCCTCGATATGGGCCCCCACCGCAGCCTTGTCGTTCGAAGCCCTCCAGAGCGCCTGGCCGATATCGCCCTTCGACCCGCTCGAAAACTCAGCGGAAAGCCGCGCTATCTCATCGCGCTCAGGCAGGGAAAATAATCCCAGCTGACCCTGAATCGTCGCAAGCAGCTCGGCGATTTGCGCCCTCGTGTATGGTTTTACCGACGAAAGCCTGTTCAACGCGCCTCGCAGCTCCGCCGCCTCGATCACAGTGTAGATGGGATGGCCCAGCTCCACCGCGAGGTGGGATCTGGGCACAGCCTGCTTCGAGCTGCCTACCTGTGCCCCAAGATTGATCGTTACGGTCAAAGCGATAAGCAAGCTGAAGCGGCACATACCTTTATTCATATTTTTTCCTCTCGGCCAATTCTTCCAGCGTAGGCAAGCCGGCAGGTTCGACAAATGCGATTTCCAAACCCAGATTATCGAGAACAGAGAGAATCATAGTGATGGAAATACCCGCTAGCCTTCCATTCTCCAGTTTACTCAGCGTTACCCTGCTTATGCCCGCCCTGGTTGCGAGTTCGGCTTGAGTAAAGCCTCGCTGTTTTCTGTGGGCTCTAATCGACAGCCCCAGTTCCCAAAATTTCACTGCGCCAATCCTGGCATGTTAATTATAGTTTACATTTCTAGTAGTATCAGTATTTTTGTTAACCATCTTGAACATTGTCAAGCCGCGATTATCGTATGGAGCTTTTAACGAGGCGTCAATCGCAAAGCATATATCCTAGCCCGAATGCACAGTCTGTCATCGAACTGTTTTTTCTTGCTTTTTCGCCTTTAGTGTATACAATCAATGTTAGAAAGTACAAAGCGATCAGCTTTCCAACCCCGAGACAGCGGAGGAACCGTGCGCAAGAAAGCCCTCATCGCGGTCTTTATCATCCTTGCCCTAGGCGCAGCGGCACAGAACAACAGCGAACTAACCATAGCCGATACTCCGGTCGCCGCCACCAGCAACCTGGATGAAATCCGCATCGAGGGCTTCGTGCCTAATTTCTTAAAAATTTCCCTGGATTTCGCCCCGGACAATTCGGCCTCGCTGGTTGGTTACTACCCCTCGGAGGCAGCGGCAAGCCATGCCGCATCTAA
>JAEZSM010000170.1 GCA_023421875.1 Spirochaetota bacterium
CCTTGCCGGACGTGCGGGACGGGCTCAAGCCGGTGCACCGCCGGCTGCTCTACGCCATGGACGAGCTGGGCCTGCGCTACAACGCCCCCACCAAGAAGAGCGCCCGAATCACCGGTGACGCTATGGGAAAGTACCATCCCCACGGGGATATGTCCCTCTACGACGCCCTGGTCCGCATGGCACAGGAGTTTTCCCTCCGCTATCCCCTGGTCCACGGCCAGGGCAATTTCGGCTCTATAGACGGCGACCCTCCCGCGGCCAGCCGCTACACCGAAGCCAAGCTTTCCCGCCTGGGCGAGGAAATGCTCGCCGACCTGGACAAGGAGACGGTGGACTTCGGCCCCAACTACGACGAGTCGCTCAAGGAGCCGCTGGTCCTGCCTTCCTCCTTCCCCAATCTCCTGGTAAACGGTTCTTCGGGCATCGCCGTCGGCATGGCCACCAACATGGCCCCCCACAACCTGCCCGAGGTAGCCCAGGCCATTGCGGCCTACATCGACGATCCAGCCATCGATCTGGACGGCCTGATGCGCCACATAAAGGGCCCCGACTTCCCCACCGGAGGCATTATCTTCGGCATCCAGGGCATCAGGGACGCCTACGAAACCGGTAGGGGAAAGGTGATCGTCAGGGGCAAGTTTGTTTTGGAAACCCTGAAGAACGGCAAGGAACAGATTGTCTTTACCGAGATCCCCTATGCCCTCAACAAGACCACCCTGATCACCCGCATCGCCGACCTGGTCCGCGACAAGGTGCTGGAGGGCGTGACTGACCTGCGGGACGAGAGCGACAGGGATGGCCTGCGCATCGTTCTAGAGCTGCGAAAAGGGGCTATCCCCAAGCTAGTCCTCAATCGGCTTTTTACCCATACACCCCTGCAGAGCACCTTCGGAATCATCAATCTCGCATTGGTGGACGGAAGGCCTAAATGCTTATCATTAAAAGAATTAATAGAGCTTTTTGTCAAACATAGAATCGATGTGCTCGTACGAAGATCCAGGTACGAGCTGCGCAAAGCCGAGGAGCGGGCTCATATACTCCGCGGCCTTGTCATCGCCCTGGACAATATCGACGAGGTCGTGGCCATAATAAAGGCGTCCAAGAGCGTGGATGCGGCCAAACAAAACCTGCAAAAACGCTTCGAGCTCAGCGAAGCCCAGAGCCAGGCTATTGTCGACATGAGGCTGGGAAGGCTCACCGGCCTGGAAACCGAAAAGGTATTGGCGGAATTGGCTGATATCGAAGCCCGAATCGCCTATCTCAAGGAACTTCTGGCCAGCGATGCCATGATTCTCGCCGTGGTCAAGAGCGATACCCTGGAGATAGCCAAGAAATACGGGGACGAGCGGCGCACTGAAATCGTTGTGGACAACCTGGAAGCCATCAATATCGAAGACCTCATCAAGCCTGAGGAAATGGCTATCCGCATATCCAACAAGGGATTCATCAAGCGTGTATCCGTCCACCTCTATCGCTCCCAGGGTAGGGGCGGCAAGGGCTCCAATTCGGCCAATCTTCTGGAAGAGGACTTTGTGGAGCAGCTCTTCGTCGCCAACACCCACGATCATCTGCTTTTTATCACCAGCGAGGGCAAGGCATATTGGCTCAAGGTGCACGAGATCCCCGAATCCAGCCGCCAGGCCCGGGGCGCCCATATAAAAGGCCTCTTGGCCATATCGCCGAACGAAGAGATCACCACGGTGATCGACTTTAAACACTTCTCTGGAAGTCAGTATCTTTTAATGGGTACCCTGAAAGGAGTGGTTAAAAAGGTAGCCTTAAGCGCCTTTGTAAACGCCAAGACCAGGGGAATTATCGCCATCCACTTAGATGAGGGCGACAGGCTTGTCTCAGCCTGCCTTACCGGCGGTCAGGACGAGGTCATGCTCATAACCAGGCAGGGCCAGGCGCTCCGTATCAAGGAATCCCAGGTGCGGGCTATGGGCAGGGCAAGCCGGGGTGTTAGGGGCATCAGACTCGCCGATACCGATGAGCTGGCATCTATGCTCAGGGTCAACAACGAGCAGGACATGGCCCTGATCACCATAAACGGCTACGGAAAGCGGGTGGCCTACGACGCTTTCAACGCCCACGGCCGCGGAACCGGCGGACAGATGATCTATGTCCCCGACGACGTTTCCGGCGAAATCGTCGGCGCCGTCTCCATTTCGGAAGAAGACGAGGCCATGCTGATCACATCCCAGGGCAAGACAATAAAGATACAGGCAGCCACCGTGCGCGTCATGGGCAAGGGCGCCCGGGGCGTCAGGGTGGTCAATATCGATCCCCCCGACTTTGTCATCGGCCTTGACAAGATCGTCAGCGATGAGGTTCATCCTAAAGGTCCTGAAGACTCCCTGCCAGGGAATGAACAGGAAGAAACTCAGCCAGTCGAAACCAGCGACTATACCCCAGCGGAAGAAAAAACCGCCGCAGGGGAGGAAGAAAACACCGAGATAAGCAGCGCTGAGGAAAGTGCGACAGGAGAACAGGAATCCTCCCAGGATGAACAGGATTCTCCCAAGGACCCGGAATAGACGCAAAAGGTATATAGAAAAGGAACCACTTTCAAAAGCCTCAAAAAAGAGTTGTTTTTGCGGCGATCTATGGAACAAAGGGCCCCTTTC
>JAEZSM010000207.1 GCA_023421875.1 Spirochaetota bacterium
TTGTTTGGGGCGGGCGGGGGGTTTTTTCATAAAAAACCCCCGGCCGGTTCTTTGTCAGCGGCCTGATTACAGGGCTTTAAGCAAAACAGGCACCCTGTCGGTATTCTCCCAGGCAAAGCCCTGACGCCCGAAGTGACCGTAGGCCGCGGTAGCCCTGTATTGGGGCGCCTTGAGGCGAAGCGTTTCGATTATGCCCTGGGGCGAAAGATCAAAGACCTTTTTAACAGCCCTGGCGATAGCTTCTTCCTCGACGGTGGCGGTACCGAATGTCTCGACGAGTACCGAAACCGGCTCGGGAACGCCGATGGCGTAGGCCAGTTCCAGCTCGCAGCGGGTCGCGAGCCCCGCGGCGACTATATTCTTGGCCACGTACCGGGCCATGTACGCTGCCGAGCGGTCCACCTTGGAGGGATCCTTGCCTGAGAAGGCTCCGCCGCCATGCCGACCCATGCCGCCGTAGCTATCCACGATTATCTTGCGACCGGTAAGACCCGTGTCTCCCGCCGGCCCCCCAATGACAAAGCGGCCAGTAGGATTTATATAGTATTTCGTATCCGCGTCGAGGAGTCCGCTGGGCTCCAACACAGGCTTGATAACCTGCTCGATAAGGCTTTCCCTGATCTCGCTGTAGCTCAAGAGGGCTCCCTCGGCCCCCGATTCGTCGTGCTGCTGGGAGAGGACGACAGCGGCGATTCGAATTGGCTTGTTGCCATCGTATTCCACCGTTACTTGGCTCTTACCATCGGGTCTCATCCAGGGAATCTGCCTGGTTTTACGGATTCGTGAAGCTTCCTTCAGAATCCTGTGGGCGAGAATGATGGGCGCCGGCATTAGTTCGGGCGTTTCGTCGCAGGCGAAGCCGAACATCATGCCCTGGTCGCCGGCTCCCTGTTTGCCTTCGTATTCTTTGAGACCGTGCCCGTCAACGCCCTGGGCAATATCGGGGGACTGGCTGTGTATGGCGTTGAGCACAGCCATGGAAGCCCAGTCCAGGCCGAACTCGGGATTGTCATACCCGATTTCCTTTACCACGGAACGAGCGATTTCCTGGATGTCCACATAGGTTCTGGTGCTTATCTCTCCGCCGACCAATACTAGGCCTGTGGTGGCGTAGCATTCGCAGGCCACGCGGGAATGTCTGTCTTTTTCCAGGCAGGCGTCGAGGACGGCGTCGGAGATTTGATCGCAGATCTTGTCGGGATGTCCTTCGGATACAGACTCGGAGGTGAAGGGGCGCAGTGTTGCTGGCATGAATCCCTCTTTAGCGTGAATTTTTTACCCGCCCGCAATTCGGTTAACTCGGCGGGACCGTTCGCGCCATGAAAACTTCCACGAAAACGGCTTAGAGCCAGTGTAGTGATTAGGAAAAAAAGAGTCAATCAAGGCGGGCCTTCGCGCAAAGACATTTCATTGTCAGGTCAGGCATTCCGATATTTAAAGGATGTGGAGTAAGCTGGACGGGATGCGATCGCAGAGAAAGCTGCGCGGGCTGTATCGCAGGCTTATCGTTTTTGCGCTTGCATTCCTCTTTCTGTCTGCCTTTGTGCCTGTCTGGGCCGCACCAGGCTCATCGCCTGGAAAAAATCAGGGTGAGCTACCCATGCCGAGCCTTGCTCCGTCTAAAACCAGAAATTCTATACTCAACGCTGCTGAAAGCTTTATCGGAACGCCCTACATTTACGGCGGAACAAGCTCAAAAGGACTGGATTGTTCAGGTCTTGTGTTCATGGTCTTTAAAGAAGCCACCGGCCAAAGCGTTCCACGCACCGTCGCCACACTAGGACAATGGGTTCTTATCATTCCAAGAAAAGAATTGGTCGCCGGCGATCTGGTCTTTTTCGATCTCGAGGCCGCGAGTTATGGAAAAGGGGCTGATTCTGTTATTTCATCTTCGGCGATCGCTGCCGCCGATCATGTGGGCATTTACACGGGAGAAGGGCAATTCCTGCACTCCGCCAGCGCGGGAATTCGCAGAGGAGTAACTCGGGACTCCTTGTCCGAAGCCTCCTGGGCCAGACGGTTTCTCTTCGCCGGGCGGGTGGTGTCGGCATCGCCGCTGTCGGGCATGGCTCTGGAGACCGGCGCGCTGGGAATTCTGAACGCCCAGGCGCTTGTGGGCGGCGGCGCCCCGGAGCTGGAGCTCCGGGGCGCCGGCTTAAACGTCGCAGTCTCGTTTCCGCTTTTCAGCAATTTTTCCGTTGGCCTTCGAGGGCGTGCCGAATATGACGAGTTGCTTGGAACATTCCGCCTTCCCCTGGAGCTGGTGATCGGCCAAAACCTAGGCTTTTCCCTCTTCGCCGGCCCAGCCCTTACCTTGGGCGAACCAGAGCTCGCAACGGCTGATTCCAGCCCGGCCAGAAGCTATGCTGCACCCTTGGCGTGGATCGGCACCGCAGGCCTGCGCTGGGCTGCTCCCATGATTCGCTCCGGCGCCTCGGGCCTCGGGCTCTTTTTCGAGCTCCGCTTCAACCGTTACCTGCCCCAGGCCGGACAGCCGCAAGATCTCGCCGCCGACCGCAACGCAACCATCAGCCTCGGCGTAGGGCTCAGGTACAGGTGGATCCGGTATTGAACTCTCAGGCCTCGGTCAGTACCGGTACCTTTTTCTTTTCGCCCATCACGTCCACTTCCAAAAGCTTGTATGCGTGGGTGGGGCATTTTGCGACGCAGACACCGCAGGATGTGCATTTGTCGTAATCGGTGACCGGAATTCCGTTCACCATGGTAATGCACTTCTCGGGGCATTGCTTCACGCAGATCTCGCACTTGATACAGCCGGTCTTGCAGGTCTTCATCACATTGGCCTTGATCACGTTGCGGTTGGAACAGAGAACGATAGAACCCTTCTTGCCCCTGGGAACCAGGGTGAAGAGTTTCTGGGGGCATTCTTCCACGCACATGCCGCAGCCGGTGCAGTTATCGTAGTTTACGTGGGGCAGGCCGTCGTCGCCCATCGCGAGAGCGTCGAATTTGCAGACCGCCACGCAGTCGCCCAGACCCTGGCAGCCCCAGGCGCAGGCCTTTACTCCCCCGGTGGAGAGCTTGGCGGCCCGGCAGGTCTTGATGCCCACATAGTCGCCCTTGGAAGCGGCCAGCTCCTTGGTTCCTTGGCAAAGAAGCACGGTGACAAGGTCTTCAGCAACAGCGTCGACGCCCATGATCTTGGATAGCGCTTCCGCAGTTGAAGCCCCACCGGCCGAGCACTTGGTAGTCAAGGCTCTGCCAGTAGCAACAGCCTCGGCGTAACCGTCGCAGCCGGGAAAGCCGCAGCCGCCGCAATTGGCGCCGGGAAGAGCCGCCCGCACCTCGTCGATCTTGGGGTCCCGCTCCACATGGAATTTTTTCTGGAAGAATCCCAGGGCTATGCCCAACGCAAAGGCGAGGATCGCGGCGAATATTACAGTAATTATGATGACGCTCATGTCCTCCCCCTATTTGATGAGCCCGGAGAAGCCCATGAAAGCCACACCCAAAAGACTGGATGCTATGAAGAGAATCGGCGTACCCTGCATGAACTTGGGCACCGGACTGGTCTTGATCCTGTCCCGAACCCCAGCCAGGAGCACCATAGCCAACAGAAAGCCCAGCGAGACGCCCACGGCGTAAACGATAGACTCGATAAAGGAGTAGCCGTAGTCGATATTCTCGAAGGTAACCGCCAGAATGGCGCAGTTAGTGGTGATAAGTGGAAGGTAAATGCCCATGGCCGCGTAGAGCCCAGGAATATTTTTCTTCAAATAAAATTCCACCAACTGGACAAGGCTGGCGATTACCAGGATGAAGACGAGAATCTTGAGAAAGGTAAGCCCTAGGGGCACGAGGACAAAATGGTAGAGCGGCCAGGTAGCCGCGGTAGCCATGACGGTGACGAAGGTTACCGCGAAGCCCATGCCCACCGACTGGCCGACCTCGCTGGTCATGCCTATGTATGAGCAGAGCGCCAGGAAGCGCATCAATACCACGTTGTTGACGAGGAGGGCGACTATAAAGATTTTTGCCAGTTCCATTATGCACGCTCCTTGGCTGATTTCTCCATCCTGCCCTTGAGCCAGATGTTGAAGGAGATGAAGAGGCCGAAGACCAGGAAGCCTCCCGGCGGCAGGATAAAGAAGAGAATAGGCTGGTAGGAAGCCGGCATGACGGGAATCCCCGCCAGGCTGCCGTTACCCAACAGCTCCCGTACCGCCGATATGGCAATCATGACCCAGGTGTAGCCCAACCCCATGCCCAGCGCATCGAATATGGCAGTCAGGGGCTTCTGCTTAGAGGCAAAGGCTTCGACACGGCCCATGATAATGCAGTTGACGACAATGAGCGGAATGAAAACGCCCATGCTCTTGGACAGATCGGGGAAGTAGGCCTTCATCACCAGGTCGACCATGGTGGTAAAGGCGGCGATGATGATGATGAAAATGGGAATTCGTACCGAATTGGGAATCACCTTCCTGAAAACCGAAATGACGATTTCGGAAAAAAGAAGCACAAAGGTCATAGCCAAGCCCATGCCAAGGCCGTTGGCAACGCTGGAGGTTACCGCCAAGGCGGAGCAGAGTCCGATCATGAGCATCAGAAGGGGATTCTCGTAGATTATTCCCTGTTTGAATGTCTTCCAGAGGCTTTTCATATCAGTTCCCTCCCGTCGTTGCCGGAGCGCTCTCCGAGGCCGCAGATCCGCTGTAGGAAGCTCCGGGACCTTGATCCGTCGACGGCGCCAGCGCAGAATTTTCTAGCCACAGCACCCCAGCGTCGGCGGCAGCCTTCACGATGGTTGTCAACGCCGTCGAGGTGATGGTGGACGCGGTAATCGCCACCACATCGCTCTTCACCACAAAGGGGTCGGTGACGTAC
>JAEZSM010000084.1 GCA_023421875.1 Spirochaetota bacterium
CCTTGGCGCTCTCGCCGTCCCGTCCGTAGGGCTTTTCTACCACCAGGCGTCGCCAGCCCTGCTTTGATGCTGGTTTCGCGCCGGCGGCAACCCGCGGCCCTCCCCTATCGCGGCGGGAACCTAGGCCAACCTCGCCCAGCCGCTCCGAGATCGTTCCGAAATGCTCGGGGCCTACGGCCAGGTAAAAGAGAATATTTTTCGGTATGGCATCGAAGCCCTTAAAAAACCCTATTTCCCGGCCGGTCAGCACATCGGCCAGCCTGATGTAGCCTTCAGGTTCGTTCAAATCTGAACGCAGATAGAAGACTCTGGAGGAAAATTTCTTCCATTGCTCTTCGTTGAAAGCCCCCGCCCTGGCGAAGGAGGCGCAGCCCTGACGCAAGCCCTCCCTGAATCTTTTATGATCCAGGTCCTTGCGGGCAAACCCCACCATAAGAAGGTCATCGGGCAGGATCCCGCCCAGATAGAGATCGAAGAGTGCGGGAAATATCTTGCGGTGGGATAAATCGCCGGTGGCGCCGAAGACCACGAACACCGCAGGCTCGGGGCTGAAGCCTCCCGAATCGAGGCTGCAAACAGGATACTGTTCACTCTTTAACTGCAGCATTCCCCTCCTCCTTGCCCGGATACCAGTGGAACCATTGCTCCTCGGCTCCGTTGAACAGATGGTGGACTGTCGTCGGTTTCATACCGAAAACATCCCCAAAATCTTCTCTATCGGTGATGAACCCCATATTCCAGCCCGCATCCCTGAACCTATCCCGCATGTCCGCCAGGTCTGCATAGAGCGAAAGGGCCTGTTCCTGGCTGCCCAGTCGTTTTCCGTAGGGAGGATTGGCCAGAAGATGCCCCTTGGCACCAAGGGGGCTCAGATCCTGGGCCTTCGCGCAGGAGAATTCGATCCAATCACCGACGCCCGCGTCGGCGGCGTTGGCCTTGGCCGTTTCCACGGCGCCAGGATCGATGTCTGAGGCCCTGATGTCCACCTCGACATCGTTCCGTATCCGTGACTCGAAATCTTCCCGGACCGCGTAAACCTGCTTGGGCGACACGATGGGCATGCGCTCGAAGGCGAAGCGCCGGGTAAGGCCGGGAGCGAAATCGAGGGCATAGAGCGCCGCCTCGATGGCGATGCTACCGGAGCCGCAAAAGGGATCGAGGAGAGCGAATTTTCTATTCCAGCCCGAGAAAAAAAGAAGCGAAGCGGCGATGGTCTCTTTAAGGGGGGCTTCGACGGTTCTCCGGCGATATCCTCGCTTGTGCAAGGGATCGCCCGAAGTGTCTATGCCCACCGAACATTCGTCCTTATCCAGGTAAATCCTCACGCCCACGGTATTGCCCGTTTCGGGCATGCTGCGCATGTCGAAATTTTCCATGAGCCGGGAATAGGCGGCTTTCTGCCCCATGGCCTGGAGGCTGGCTTGTGAGGCGAGCTTGGAGTCCCTGCTGCGTACCCGCTCGATGTGGATCTTGGAATCCTTGAAGCAGCAGAGTTCCCAGGGCAGCGAGGCGATGCCGTCGAAATAGGCATCGAAGTCAGGGGCGGGAAATCGCCCTAGTTCCAGAAGCACCCGTTCGGCGGTTCTCAGCCCAATATTAGCCCTGGCAAGGTCGGTAGCCAGCCGATCGCTCTCCAATTCGAAGCTGAGCCTTCCAGGTCGGCGATCCAGCGGTTGGAGTCCCAGCTTGACCAGCTCTTGGGCGGTTATTTTTTCAAGTCCTACGGCGCAGAGGGCAATGCCCTTGAATGCTGTTCCCATGCCCGCAGTATGGACAAGAAGCCGAAATTGCACAAGGCTGGAGCCCTCGGCAATGTAGCGCGGCGACAGGTTGCCACCCGAGATCCTCACCGCCAGGGCGCTCGCCGCTCCGGATTGACCAGGGGCATTTTAGATTCTATTGTTGCCCCATGATAAAGAGCCCAGCCTGCCCGGCCCTTTCCCGGGCCTTTAAAGCCAGCGTGCCCGTCCTCCTGGGCTACGTGACTATAGGCTTCGGCTTCGGCCTTCTGGCGGTGAACAAGGGTTACCCAGCCTGGCTCGCCCTCTTCATGAGCGTCTTCGTATTCGCCGGGGCGGCGCAGTATATCGGCATCAGCCTATTCGCCGCCGGGGCTTCCATTGCAGAGATCGTGCTCGTAACCCTGGTGGCCAATATCCGTCACGCCGCCTACGGGCTATCCCTCATCTCAAGCTTCGGTGCCCATCCAAAGATCAAGCCTTACCTCGTCTTCGCCCTTACCGATGAAACCTATGCGCTGTTAAGCTCGTCCAAGCCCGAAGAGCGGGCAGATGGAGGCTTTTTGCTGACAGTATCGGCGTTGAACCAGTTCTATTGGGTGGCCGGCACAGCCCTGGGGGCCCTCGCGGGCTCGCTTATTCCCGGCAGGATCCAGGGTCTGGACTTCGCCCTGAACGCTCTCTTTATCGTGCTGGCGGTGGAGCAGGCCTTAAGACTGAAAAAAGCCAAACCCTTTGTCATCGCTGGCCTTTCTGTCTTCTTCGCCTACAGGCTCATGGAGGGCAGCGGTGCTATCGCCCTGGGGTTGATCATAGCCACCGCAAGTCTGGCTTTCTATGAAAGCATTGAAAGAAGGAAAACGAAGGGGGAAAATAGTGCTTAGCATTTCCCAGGCCTTTGTCGCTTCCCTGGCCATGGCAGCGGTCATTGTCTTCTGCCGAGCCCTGCCCTTCCTTTTTTTCTCGGGCAAAAAGACTCCGAAATTCCTCTCCTTCGTCGAAACCTATATGCCCGCCCTGGCTATGACGGTGCTCGCCCTATCACCCTACGCTTCCCTGGAATGGAACAAGGCTCCCCACGGCGTGCCGGAGCTCCTGGCCGGGCTTCTGGTGGTCGGGCTTCACCTATGGAAACGCAACCCGCTGTTGAGCATTCTGGGCGGTACTGGGCTCTACATGATACTTGGTTATTGACACTCCCGCGGGCTTCGGGGTAGTATCCCCTCGCTTTCGGGGGTGTAGCTCAGTTGGTAGAGCGCTTGAATGGCATTCAAGAGGTCAGGAGTTCAATTCTCCTCACCTCCACGAATAAAAAGACCGCCTTTTTCAAGGCGGTTTTTTTATTACCCAGAGGAATTCCTAGGCTAGAAGATCCAGATATTCGGGCTTTTTCTTAAGATAAGCCGCGGCATAGGAACAGAGAGGGTGGATTTTTACTCCTTCCTTCCTGGCCAGCTTTACCACCGCCTCCACCAGGCGCCCGCCTATGCCCTGGCCTTTTAGGCTTTCCGAGACCCTAGTGTGCTCGATTATGATCGTGAGGTCTTCCTTCCGGCTTATTTCGATATCAGCCAGGGGCGCGGCTCCATCGCCTATATAAAAACCTTTCTCTCCCTGTTTGATTGTATGCATTCCTATACTATTTCTCCTCCTTGCGTTTCACTCACTTAAAATATACGAATCTCATGGCGCTGGGACAATTCATTTAAAACCGCTCCTTAGCCAGACTTATACTCAGCACAAATGGATACTGATAGGTTGTCCCCGGGCTTATGGGAACGGCGAAAGAAACCTGGCTGCTGCCGAAGAGCTTAGCCTCCAGGGTAGGCGTGTACTGGAATCCCAAGGGTGAGAATTCGGCGCCCGCGGCGCCGTAGTTTATGGGGACCTTGGCAGTAAGGCTAAAATCCTCGTTGAAGGCATAGCTCGCCGAGGGGGTAATCTTTCCCGTGGCGCCGCTAAAGGCGCAAAACCAACTTGCGCCCAGCGTTACGTTGCTCTTGAATATATTGCTGAACGATACGTTCAGCGCAGAGTAATACCTGTCCGGGTTTTCAAGGTCGCCGGATAGAATAGTGTTGCCTAATCGTGGATCATTCTTGGGCAGTATGGCCAGGCTTGGGTCGGCGTAGCCCTCGCCGTTGTACCAAAACTGCCCTGAGCTGCTTAGTGTAATGTTGCCGAGGGGGTCGGTATATTTATAGGAGAAGCCGAGGGTTGCCTGCGCTATGGGGCTGTTTTCTATTGTGTAGGTACCGCCTGCATTATCGGCATAGGTTTTGTCGGATCCCCAAGCACCAACAAGCTCGGTATAGAGATCCACCTGCCCCAGGGGGAAGGTAGCCATGGCTATGAGTTTGGGCGCCATGTCGTAGCGGTAGAATCCCGCTATGCCCAATTCCATCGACCCCACTACTGTTTCATATTTTGGCGCGATTGCGATATCAGCGGCTGAGGTGATCTCGTTGGCAATAATGTAGGTATAAAAATTAGAGAGAAAACCCGAAGCGTGCAGTTTCAAGGCTACAGGTCCCGTGCGCTCGGCATCCGGGTCATCAAGATCTATGGGGGTGAGATTAAGCACATCGGCGGGGCTAAAATACCGACCTACGCCCCAGGCTATTGTCTGCTTTCCTATGCGAGCGTACATCCCTTCTGACAGGGTAAAGTCTGCATAGAGCTCCCGTATTT